>JAHEEM010000162.1 GCA_024640695.1 Rhodospirillaceae bacterium
GATGTCGACGTGGCCGACGGTGAGCGTCGAGCGGCCGCGCGCGACATGCGTGCGGCGCCTTTCGGACCAGCCTTCCAGCGCTAAGGACTGCTCGGGCGCGATTTCGACGGCGGCAGTCAGCCAGCCCTCGAGCAACGCTTCTTGTAGCGCAACATCCTGCGGTCCGATGCGCCAATCACTGCGCGCGCTTTCGATGACGTAGCCGAGTCGCTCGAATGCCTCGATGGTGCGTGACCCTGCCGTTGGGCCCAGCGCTGGGCCGAAGCCTTTGTCGCGCAGCTGATGCGAATTCACGAGGTTGATCACCGTCTCGTCCTGCGGGTCGCGCGGCTCGAAGCCCATGCGCCCGTCGTACGTCAACGCGAACAGCACGGTGGCGCGGGCGCTTAGGCAACGCTGTGCCAGCGCCTGAAGCCAGCGATCGGATACGAGATCGAGCAGTGCGGCGGCGCTGAGCAACGATTTCGGGGGAAGGTCGATCGCCTCCAGACCCGCGGCGAGATCCGCGCGCACCCAGCGCACCTGGCATTGGAGATTGGGCCCGTCAATGAGCAATTCCTTGCCGGTGTCGCGTATCTCCGCGCCATGGTCGCGCGCCCATTCCGCGAGTCGCGCGGGAATCGTATCCAGCAAGGCCTGATCGTGGTCGATCAGGCACCAAGTCTGGGCGCCGCTGAGGCGTGGGCTCAAGTAACGCAGATTGGCGGCCGTGCCGGTTGCGAGGTCGGTCACGCGGATCGGCCGCTCCGGCATGACCTGCTCGAGTGTCTCGATGAGATTGCGCGTGCGCGACACGGCGTCGAGCGGCTCGCGCAGTCGAAGCCAGGCGCCGTGAAACCGGCTCACAGAAACGCCTTGAGCTCCGCGTCGAACAGTGCACTCGCTTGGGTCCAGGTTGGCAGCGTTTCACGCGCGAGCCGCGCCCCGTGTGCGAGGTTCTCGCGCACGGCAGAATCGTCTAAGACGGTCGCCAGTGCGCGTGCCAGGGCGCCGCGATCGCCGGGCGGAACGAACAGTGCCGCGTTCGCGGGCACCGTCTCGGAGACGGCGCCGGCCGAGGTCGTCACCATCGGCAGACCGTGCGCTAAGGCCTCGGCATGCGCCATGCCGTAGCCCTCTAGGTATGACGCGAGCACGAACAGATCCGCACTCGCGTAATACCCCTCGAGCGCCTCGGGCGTCACTTCGCCGACCAGATTCACGCGCCTCGTCAAACGTGATCTGGTGATCTGCCGCTGCAGCGCTTCGGCGGTTGCGATATCGCGACTTAGGCTGCCGATACAATCCAGATGCCACGGCCGGTTGAGGAGCTGGGCCAGCGCGTCGAAGAGCACGGCGTGACCCTTGCGTGGTGTCAGCGTCGCGACGCATAACAGCTTCAGCGGTGTCTCTGTTGACCCCTGTGCTAACGGTGCCGGATCGGTTCCAGGCATGACCACGCGTATGCGCTCCGCAGGCACGCCATCATCGGCGAGTCGTCGCATCGTCCACTGGCTCGTGACGATTACCCGATCGACGTGACTCAGTGCGCGCCTTTCTGACTGCTCCAGCGCCTCGCGGTCCTGTGTTCCCAACCCGGTCTCGCGGGAGAGTGGGTGGTGAATGACAGCCACGAGCCGCAGACGCGCTGCGTGCCGTTCGATGAGCTCGGGCATGGCGCCGAGCGCGAGGCCGTCGATGACGACGACGCCGCCTGGTGCGATACCTTCGAGCGTTGCGCTGGCATGATCGAGTGCTGCAGCGGTGGGGAAAGGGAAGCTTGCATCGAGTGTGCGGACGCGCACGGTCCAGCCGAGCGCGGACAAGCCGTCGAGGATCCGGCGGTCGTAGATGTATCCGCCGGTCAGCGTCTGCGGATCACCCGGCAACAAGAAGTCGAGCGAGAGGCTGGTGCTCGAATCGCTCAAGTCGTTTCCAGGGCGCCTTCATACGCCGCCCAGGCCACGTGGGACTCGTGCAGGGTCACGCGCATCGAGCTCAGCCCGCGGGCCGAGGCGCCTAGCGCGCCGTTGCGACAGCCCGTCGCCATGCGCTTGAAAATGACGAACGCAAGAAATTCCGTCGTGGTGTTGTTGCCTTCGAAGGCTTTTTCCTCATCGAGATTGCGGTAATTGAGCTCGGTCAGTGCGGCGCGCAGGGCCTCACCGGCGCGGCCGATATCCACCACGACGCCGTCCTCATCGAGGGTCTCACGGCGGAACTCGACGTCGACGACATAGGTAGCGCCGTGAAGTTTCTGGGCGGGCCCGAAGATTTCGCCTTCGAAGCTATGCGCAATCATGAAATGATCTCTGACACAGACGCTGTACATGGGCATGCTCTCAAGCCGCGGCGGAGTCGGAAGTATAGAGAATGCGATGGCAGAGCGTGCCGCCGGGTTGCGCGCTCAATGTTGCGAGCACGGTGGGTAGCTCCTGGAAGCGGCTCTCGCCGGTGATCAGCGCATCGAGGCGGGCATCGGCCAACAGCCGCAAGACGAGCGCCATGCGCCGGCGCGGCGTCCAGCGCGCGCGCTGCGCGTCTGCGACCGCTCCGACCTGCGAGGACTTCAGCGTCAGGCGTTGGGAGTGAAACGCTTCGCCGAGCGGCACTGTGACCCGTCGATCACCGTACCAGCTGAGCTCGAGCACGGTCGCCTCGAAACCCGCGAGTCGGAGCGCCGTCGCAAGCCCTTCGCCGGTGCCGCTGGCATGGATGACCAGGTCGGCGGCAGGCGTTGCCTCAGCAGGGGACTTGAAGGTGACGCCGAGGGCGCCCGCCGGCTGCGCCTTGGCGGCATCGATGTCGACGAGTTCGACTTCGCAAGCCGGGAAGCGGGCTGCGAGCCACGCGGCTAGACAACCGAGCGTCCCTGCGCCGACCACCGTGATGCGATCACCCGCTCGCGGTGCCGCGTCCCAAAGCCCGTTGACGACCGCCTCGAGATTCGCCGCTAGCACGGCGCGCTGCGGCGGCAGCTGCTCGGGCAACAGATGCACGGCGGTCTCTGGCACGACATAGCGTGTCTGGTGCGGATACAGGCAAAAGACGGAGCGCCCGACGAGCGCGGCATTGCCTTCCTCGACCACACCGACATTAATGTAGCCGTACTTGACCGGTGCCGGAAAATCGCCGGTCTGGAATGGCGCGCGCATGCGCTGATACTCGCTCGGGGGCACGGCGCCGTCGAAGACCAGGGTCTCTGTCCCGCGGCTGATCGCGGTGTACGTCGTGCGCACCAGCACTTCGCCGACACCTGGATCGGACACGATAACATCGCGAATTTCTGCCTCGCCCGGACCCGTTATCCAGAGGGCGCGCGCCTCGTTCATATTCGACATGAGTGGTCCGATGCGTTTTGCTGGTGAGGGCCCGATAATACTTGCAAGACGGTTGGAAACATGCAAGCGTTTGAAGATGTTGAAAACTTTTCCAACGAACGCCGGTCGGCGAGCGCGTCGCTCCGGCGTTCTGCTCGATCATCTGGTAATGCTCAGCGTCGTCGCTGTGGCCGCGATCGGATTGCAGCGTGTGCTGCCGTTGAGCGCGCTTTTTACGTGGAAGGTCACCGGCTTGCTCATCGCCGGTGGCTCGCTCACGGTGACGTTGGCGATTCGGCACCTGTCGACGAATACGCTCGGCGCCGCCAACCGAATCACGTTGCTGCGCGGCGGCTTGGTCGCCATGCTGTTTGGCCTCGTCGGTGAAGCCAATGCGGCCTGGGTCGTCGTTGCCATCGCAGCCACCGCGCTCTCGCTCGACGGTGTCGATGGATGGCTGGCGCGCCGACTCGGTACCGCGAGTGCCTTCGGCGCGCGTTTCGACATGGAGACCGATGCGCTCGCCCTCGTCGCGCTGACCGTTCTGGCGTGGCAATGCGGCAAGGCCGGACCGTGGATCGTGCTCGCGGGCCTGATGCGCTACGGCTTCGTCGCCGCGGCGCGGCTCGCTCCGCGCCTGGGTCGGCCGCTGCCGCCGAGCTGGCGCCGCAAGGCCGCGTTCGTGGTTCAGACCATGGCGCTGATCGTCTGTCTCGCCCCGATCGTGCCGTCGCCGTTGAGCGATGCGATTGCGCTTACGGGGCTTTTGCTGCTGAGTGCTTCATTCGCCATCGATATCGTTGCCCTTGCCCAGAATGGCGATGCGCTCGCAACGCAAGCACGGGCATGACCACGCCGCGGCGGAGAGTGCGTTGGCCGAGTGCGCCGCGGGGAGTCGCTGGCGGAGCTGATTCTGTACTGACCGAAGGCGGTGGCGGCTTGCGGCTGCGGCTATGGCTTTCGATGGCCGTTGCGCTCGGGATACTCAACTTCGCACTGACTTTTCATAACGTCTGGCCGACGCTGTGGATCACCACGCGTCATGAGCTGTCGGTCGAGCTCGCGGCCCTGCTGCTCGGGCTTGCGCTCTACAGCGCAGTCGTGCGCGTCCCGTCGCCGCGCGTCATGAGCGCGCTGGCGGTCGTATTGGTTTTATTCTCCATTGGCCGCTACGCCGAGGTCACAGCGCCAGCGCTGTATGGCCGGCCGGTGAATCTGTATTGGGACGGCCCGCACGTGCTCAACGTCGCCACCATGCTAAAAGTGGCGGCAGCCCCGCTGACGGTCGTGCTCGGCGCGATGGGCCTGATCGCGCTTCTCGTTGCGGCATTCGTCCTGATCCGATGGAGTCTGGTGCAGGTGCGCGCCGGGCTCGACTTCAAACCCGTGCGGCGTGCGCTCACGATGCTCTCGGCGGTGCTGGTCGCGTTGTACTTGGCCGGTTACATGCAGACCCCGCTACACACGCTGCGGTGGTTTTCTCTGCCCGTGACCGCAACCTATTGGAAGCAAGCAGCGTTCACGCTCGAAGCCTACCGGCAGGCGCAAAACCCGGATGTGGCGTTATGTGCGCAATCGCCAGGCGACTACGACCTGAGCCGATTCGGTGGCGCTGATGTCTTCGTGATGTTCATGGAGTCCTATGGCGCGACGGCCTACGACAGAGCGGACATCGCAGCGGTCGTTGCTCCAGCGCGCGCGGGTCTCGCGGATGCAGCCGCAGTGACGGGGCGCGGCGTCATGTCCGCTTTCGTGCAGTCGCCAACCTTCGGCGGCGCCTCGTGGCTGGCGCACGCGACTCTGCTGACCGGAAGGCCCATCCGCGACAACGGCACCTACAACCTGTTGCTGACGCAGGATTGTGACGTGCTGACGAAGGGCTATGCGCGCAATGGTTACCGGGTCGTGAGCCTGATGCCGGGGCTCAAGCGCGAATGGCCGGAGGGAAGTTTCTATGGATTCGATGAGATTTATGGAGAACCCGCGCTGCAGTATCGCGGACCCGAGTTTGGCTGGTGGCGCATTCCCGATCAGTACGCGCTCGCGAAGCTCGATGAGCAGGAGCTTCGCAACGAGCCTAGGTCGCCGTTGCTGCTGTTCTTTCCGACGATCAGCTCGCATATGCCGTTTCGCCCGACACCGCCGTATCAACCCGATTGGCCGCGCGTGCTGAGCGCGGAGCCGTACGATGCCAACCAGGTCGCTGCGAGCCTTGCGGTCACTCCGAACTGGACGGATCTCGGTGCAGACTATGCCGCCACGATCGCATACACCTTCAACTATCTCAGCGGTTATCTGCGCGATCGGGCGGATCTGGATCTCGTGCTGGTGGTGCTCGGTGATCATCAGCCGCCCTCGAGCGTCAGCGGCGAGGGCGTGCGCTGGGATGTTCCGGTGCATGTGATCGCGACTCGGCAGGACTTGCTCGATTCCTTGGCGAGTGCCGGGTTCGTGGCCGGAGTGGAGCCTGCCCCCGTGGCGATCGGGCCCATGCATGAGTTGACGAGCCTGCTGCTCGGCGCTCCGGTTACCGAGCTTGAGACAGGCTTTTCAGTCGCCGGCCAGTCGGGCATAGACGTCGCCGGAGCCGGCGGACCGGCTGTTGATCAGTTCCGCGATGCCGCGCGCATCGAGCCACTCGGGCAACTCTAGCCGGTGGCTCTCGCCGCTCGAGAAGTTGTATCGGTACTCCCCGAGCTGCGCTAAGCGGTCGACGCAGGCAAGCGCGATGTGGCGAACGACCGGCACGCACTCGAAGGACAGCGCGCGCACGCTTGTCGATAGCCCGCCGAGCACGTCCGCTTCGTAACCCTCGACGTCGATCTTGATGAAGCCGGGTGAACCGTGCTCGGCGATAAGCCCGTCGAGCGTTCGCATCTCCACGTGCTCGGCTCGGTCCCACTCGACGGCCGCGAAGCTCGGATCGGTCTTGACCCGCTCTATCCATTCGTCGGAGATGCTGGCTACGGTCGGATATCGCTCGCTGACATGCAAGGTGGTCTGCCCCGCAGCTCGGCCGATCGCGCAGCGCAGCAGGGTGACGCCTTCATCCCGGCCGTAGAATGCTTCGAGAATTCGATAGCAGTCGCTTTGAGGCTCGACCGCGACGACCCGGGCGCCGAGTGCGCGCCAGCAGCGGATGCGATTGCCCAGATGCGCGCCGATGTCGAAACACAGCGCATCCCTGGGCACGAACTGGGCGTAGAAGCGCTCCAGACGCCTGCGCCGGAACGGGACACCGTAGTAGATACCGACAGAGCGCGCGAGCCCCAGCAGCCTGGTGATCTTGCTCATACGCTCAGCGCCCGCTCGATTGATCGGCGTCAGGCGCGCCGGCTATCGCTAACGGCGTCCTCGAGCTTGCGTACCAAGGGGCGTGCGTGCGGGCTTGGCAGCGCACTGAGCAGCGATAGCACGACTGCTGCCAGGTGCGGCACGGCGAAGACGACAAGCAGAGCGCACCATAGCGTCCGATCGATGCTTGCGAACGGTGCCGTGCCCGAGATGCCGACGGCGCAACCGAGCAGAAGGGAAGCGAGCACCGCCTCGGGGGCGGCTGCAGCGAGCGCGCCCGTGACGCTATGCCGTCGAGCGAGCTTCGGCGTACGGTGGAACGGCGCTTCTCGCCCGATCGCGCCCAGCATCACGGCCCTGCCGACCGTGAACGCGAGGCCCAAGCCGGCCACGGCCGCCCCGAGCGTCTGCCCGACGCTTGCGCCGACCTGCCACCGGTACAGGACCAACATCTTAATGAGCTTGAATGCGAACAGCGCAATGACGAACGCGGAGAACACTGCCAGCGGCGGATTCAACCGTGCCGGCGCAACTATCATCGCGACCGACCAGGCGATCGCGACGCCATTGAAGAGCAGGCACAGGCCGTCTGCCAGCCACGGCAGCCATCCGACGACGAAGTGATAGCGTTGACCCCGGCTCAGGGCGCTCGTCTGTGTGCCGAAGAGCTTCGATCGGTGCTTGCGCAGAATCTGTAAGGCGCCCAGCGCCCAGCGAAAACGCTGCACTTTGTAATCCAGGAAGTTGTCCGGTGTGAGTCCCTTGCCGTAACTTCGTGGGATAAACCGTGCCTCGTGGCCGTGCTCGAGCACGCGCAAGCCGAGCTCCGCGTCTT
>JAHEEM010000163.1 GCA_024640695.1 Rhodospirillaceae bacterium
TGCCGACATACGCTGAGGCGGTCGACGCTGAGCTCGGTGCTTTGCGGTCAGCGATGGTAGATTGGTAGATATAATAAAAACAGACGGTTAGAGAATTAAGCTTAAGTGAATAGTGATATTTCTCTCTGGGCGGCCGCGTTACTGGCGGTCGTGGTCGTCGCGATTGTTGCCGTGTGGATCTGGCGCCGTCGGCGCCGCGATCAGTTGTCGGACACGCTGCGCGCAATCGGCATCGCCTCGAGGACGGACGTCTCTGTGCCCGACGGTAATGGTGGCCTCATTCATCTCGAGCACCTGATCTTTACAGTGAAGGGTTTGATCGTCCTGGATATCAAGACCGTGAGTGGCGTCGTGTTTGCCAGCGACAGCATGGTGGAGTGGACGACGATCTCCAAGGAGCGGCGCTACACTTTTCGCAACCCGCAGCCCGCGTTGCTCGATCGCGTTGCTGCCGTCAGGCTCATTGCCAAGGATATTCCGGTATCCGGCTACATCGTTTTTCTGACGGACGCCGATTTCAGCAAAGGGCGCCCGACGCACGTAATCAAGCCTGAAGAGCTAAAGGCGAAATTTTCCAAGCCCGAACATGCCGAGCTGGAGCGGGTCATCGATGCATTCTCGCCGCAATGGGAGCGTGTCATCGCGACCTGCGAGCCCTCGTTCAGTCTTACCGCAAGCTAAACAGGCGCTCGGTATTGGCCCGTGTCGCGCGCGCGATGTCGTCCATCGCCTCGTCACGAAGATCCGCGATCCGCGCCAGAATATGCGGCAAATAACATGGCTCGTTGCGGCGGCCTCGGGGCTTGTCGAGGAGGTCCTTCGGTAGCAGATAAGGCGCGTCTGTCTCGATAAGGAGGCGGTCGAGCGGAATTATCTTGACCGACTCACGCAGGGCTTGGCCTCGCTGCGGGTCACAGAGCCATCCGGTGATCCCAATATAGAGATCAAGATCGAGATAGTGCGCAAGCTCCTCAGCGCCGCCGGTAAAGCAGTGAGCAACGCCGCCGATGAGCGCTGATCGGCGCGACGCAAGCAGCTTTACGAACTGATCGTGCGCATCACGCTGATGCAGGAAGACAGGGCGCTTCGCCTCGACGGCGAGATCGAGCTGCGCCAGGAATGCACGTTCCTGGGCTGCGGGTGGCGAAAAATTCCGAAAAAAATCGAGCCCGCACTCGCCGGCAGCAACGACCGCGGGTGCATCGAGCAGGGTACGCAATGCCTCGACGCCGACGCTGTCGAGTTCAGTGGCGTGGTGCGGGTGCACGCCGGCCGTGGCGTATAGCTTGCCAGGATGGGAGCGAGCGAGCTCGAGAGCAGCGGCGCTCGAGGAGACCGAGGTACCGGTGACGATACATATCTCTACGCCCGCCTGGGAGGCTCTGGACAGGACTCCCTCACGATCTGCGGCAAAGCTGTCGTGGGTGAGATTCAAGCCGATATCGACGAGGCCGGTCATGGCGCCGGATTGTGACGGCGTGCAGCGCTGCTGACAACGCTTCGCGCTAGAGTTGCAAGCATGGGCTTTTTGTCAAAACACTTCGTGCTGTCGATGCTTTCGGCCAACTTGGCATGGATTATTGGTGCCAGCCTTCCGGAGCGGGTATCTGCCGCCGTGGCAGACGCCGAGCTCGCTGATATCGTGGCGAGAATGGACTACGGCTACTATGCAGGCGAAGCGCGTCTCATCGAAGCCGCGCGCAGCGATCTCGAGCGTGCGCGCGGAGGCGATGCGGTCGAGGCCTACTACCTCGGCTATTCCGCCTATCGGCTGATCCAGCTCGGTGCCGCCGATAGCCATCGCGAACGTCACCATCTGATTGCCGGCTGCCTCGATGCGAGCAGAGCAGCGCTTGTCGATCCGGACTGGGCACTGGAGGCGTGGGTGCTCGTTGCTGCATGCTCGCTGCAGGGCAGTGATGACGAGCCTGCCCGTCGGGTTAGCCACGAGCTGCGCCTTGCCGACGCGCTTGCCGCTGCGCACGCGCTCGATCCTGACCACCCGCGTCTGTTGCTGATCTCTGCCTGGGAAGAGCATCGCTCCGCTGGCGCGATAAGTGGCGAGAGACGGTTGCAGACGCTCGAGCAGGCTCGTCTGCAGTTTGAGGTTCGGCACGGCAAAGGGCTCGCGCCTGCCTGGGGCAAGGCCGAAGCGCTAGCGAGTCTCGGTGAGCTGTATCTCGAGCTCGGTCAGCTGCGTGAGGCGCGCGATCTCATCGAGCAGTCACTCATCGAAGCACCCGATTACCATTTCGCACTCGGACTACGGAACGCGTTATCATTACAGCGTTAAGCAAACGTAGCTCGAAGGGGTGCTATGAACGACTACCGGCCGCCGCCGGATCACGTGGTCCCGGATCCCGACACCGATTCTGATTCCTCCGAAGAGTCTCGCGTGACGGGGCTGGAAGACAACATCAAGTCCAGCGTCACGTGGAAGCGGCTGCTGTTCATGATCTTATTCGTCGCCCTGTGGAGCATCTCCAGAATCGTCGTGCTGGCCGTCGTGGTCCTGCAATTTTTTTGGGTGCTTCTGAGCGGGCAGACAAATGCTCGACTGACGGCTTTCGGCTTGAGTCTGGCGACATACTCGTACCAGATCATTATCTACCTGACCTACAACACTGAGGAGCAGCCGTTCCCGTTTTCCGACTGGCCAGCTGGACCACCCGGCGAGGCTGCGGACGAGGACTAATCCGCTAGCAGCGCTAGTGGCTACTGTAATCCTTTGGCTGCGAAGGGACTTATGCTCGAGCAGTTAGTCTTGCTGGATGATCGGGCCAACGCCTTGCAAGGCGGCGATTCGGGGATCCTGATCCGATCCAGCGCCAGGGCGAAGCGTTTGACGCTCAAGGTTGTGCCACCGTATCAGCTCGAGCTCGTGGTGCCCCGCGGCACTCGACCGAAGGTCGTCGCTGAGTTCTTGCGCAGCAATTTCGATTGGATCCGCCGTACGACCGACGAGCTTGTGGCTCGTTACCCACCCGGGCTCAGGCTGCTTCCGACCTCCGTCGAGCTCAGGGCCATTGACGCACGCTGGAGCGTCGACATCGCGGTCAACGATAAAGCGCAGCCGAGACTGCGAGACCACGACGATATCCTGAGCTTGCGAATCCAAACGGCAAGTGGGCCGGAAGGTTTCGAGCTATTGCGGCAATGGTTGTTACGCAGGGGCCGCAAGCATCTCCGGCCGTGGCTGGCCGCTGAGGCGCAGCGTCTGGGCGTTGCGCCTAAACACATCCAGATCCGAACCCAACGCACGCGCTGGGGTAGTTGCTCGCAGCGTGGAAGCATCAGCCTCAATGCAGCGCTACTATTACTGCCGGCAACGTTGGTTCGATATTTGCTCGTGCACGAGCTTTGCCACCTTCGGCACCTCAATCATTCCCGACGCTATTGGCGGCTCGTCGCGCAGCACGAACCGGACTATCTGGAGCTCGACCGAAGGCTTGCCGCTGCATGGACTGAGATTCCGGTCTGGGCTTTGCCGCGCTAAGCAGGGGCGTTTGCAGCCGCGCCGCACGGCGTTGCTTCAGTACTCTGCATCTTCCCAAAGCTGCGCGATTTCCTCCCGGGTCAACACCTCATAAGGGTCGAGCGGCTGCTCGAGCGCAGAGTCGGCCCAGAGCCTGAGCGCCGCCCTGCTTGCAGGGTCCTGGCCCTGCGTTTGCCGAAATAGCTTCAGCTGCGCAGCAGTTTCGAGCAGTGCGGCTTCGAAGCGCTCGAGTTCCTCTGAGTCTTTCTGGAGCCTATAGATAGTGAGGTCGTCGCTCATTGGGTTCGATTCTAGCAGGTCTGCGAGGCCCTGCTGTGACCGCAAGGCTCCGAAGTTCGGTAGAATTCGAGCTCAGAATAACTGTGGAGGGGTGAGGTCGTGCGCGTATTCATGCTTGCTGTAATGTTCGTGTCGTTTCTATCGTCGCGAGGTGCGTTGGCTCAGAGCTGGTTCGAGTACGTGAACCAAGAGGACCGCTTCGGCATTAATTTTCCTGGCGACCCGATCATTGAGAGCTTCGAGTACATGTCCGAATTCAGTGCTGTCTTTCCTGCGCGTACCTATCGCGCACAGCGCGGCGCGGACCTTTATGCCGTGACGGTGGTCGATTTTTCGGAGTCGCAACGAATCCACGCGGCGATGGAGAAGACCGAAGCCGCGAGCGGCTCGAATGTCTGGATCAACGACCAACGCGCCTCCGTGGCCCAGGCAGCGCGGCAGTTTCGCGAGCGAGGCGGGCAGGTGACCTACGATGCCTGGTCGCACATCGACCTTATCGAGGGCCACCAGCTGCAGATTACCAACGCGGATCGGACGCGCACGTATGCAGGTATGTACTTCAACGGGGATTCGCGCCGGCTGTACGTGCTCGAGGCGACGATCTCAGCCACATCGCCGCCAGCGGGACAGTTCCAGCAATCGCTGCGCTTCGTTGATGAGGCAGGCGAGCGGGTGCGATACCGATTGTCGCCCAATGGGTGCTCCGTCCTGCCATAGCGGCCGGACTTTACAAGCGTGCGCTAGAGGCCGACGAGGTCGAGCAGCTCGCGGCTGTAACGCTTGCGGGCATCGTCATAGATCGGCGTGACGGCATTCTTGAAGGGCTGCATCTGGGCGGGTGTGAGCTCGAGAATTTCTCCATCGGCGGCGAGAATCGCCTCGACGGCATCCTCTTCTTCCTGAATATGGGCATCGCGCTGCACGGCGATGGCATCTTTAACTGCCGCGCGCATCTCGGCTTGCACATCGGCCGGCCACGCGTCGAAGGACTGGCGGTGTAGAAATATCGGCCGCGACAAGTACAAGTGATTCGTTATCGAATGATAGCGGTGGTAGTTGTGAACGCCATACGTCACCGTGTTGGCAAACGGATTCTCCTGCGCGTCGATCGTGCCATCCTTGATTCGCGCAATGGCAACCGACAGATCCAGAATTTCGGGGTCTGCGCCGAATAGTTCGAATGTCCACTCGAGCACCTTGCTTGGCAGGACGCGAACGCTGATGCCCTTCAGATCGGCCGGCGAGCGAATTGGCCGTACCCGATTAGAGATATGCCGAAAGCCGTTCTCGAAATATCCGATAATGCGATAGTTCATGTTCGCTTCGATCGCCTGCGTCATGAGCTCTCCGAAGCGACCGTCGATTGCGGCTCTTGCCGAGTTGGTATCCGAAAACAGGAAGGGGAGGTCTGCAAGGCCGAGCTCCGGCACTCGGTCTGTCATATAGCTGCTTGACTGGTAGCCCAGGGTTAGAACTCCGTTCTCGACGAGCCAGAGGATATCTTGCCCTTGGTAGCCCAGATCCATGATATTGTAGACGTACTTCACCTCGACACGATCGCCGAACTTTGCTTCGAGCCGGTCGCCGATCTCTTTGAGCGCAACGCTGAATCCTGTGGTTGCCGGACCGTAACCGCCCATGATGATTCGGATGGGCTCGCCCGTGGCGCTGCGCGGCGCGCTCTGCTGGGCCATCGTCGAGGGCACGCTCAGACCGCCGGTCAAGGCGCTGGCGCCAGCCAGCGCGGATGCTTTGAGAAACGATCGTCTGGACATGCTTTTCTCCAATTGGCGCGGCCACAAGAGCCTAGATGCTGTGGCGTCGGATGGGTCAGGAATTCTGCGTTACAAGCTCGTGCCACGACTCGATTATCGTGGCGGTGCCGGAGCTGTCAAGCTGAATCAGCACGCACGGCGAACAGCGATGAGCAGGGCGCGCTACCCTTGCTCGAGCAGGCCGCGCAAATCGATTGCGGCGGCGTGCGCACGAGATAAATATGACGCCAGCACGAGCGAATGATTCGCGAGAAGCCCGAATCCGCTGCCGTTGAGTATGATTGGGCTGCGAACAGCTGCCAGTGCGCCCTCCAGTTCGCGAATGATCTGACGCATGCTCACGACAGCGTTCTTGTCCTCCAAAACGCTCCCGAAGTCGAACTGAGCGGCGCGCAAAAAATGTACCAGTGCCCACGCGTTGCCGCGCGCTTCGAAGAATACGTTATCTATTTCTAGCCAGGAAGTTTTCACTGGAATGTCTCCCGGCCGTGCAGTGGCCGTGCTGCCGGACGGTTCGCCGGCGAGATCCGTGTTCACGCGGATCTGTCCGACGCTTGCCGAGAGCCGTTGCGAGAGGCTGCCGAGGCGGCGCTCGACGACCGCGAGCCATTCCCGCAGGTTATCGGCGCGCGCATAGAACTGCGCATCGGGATCGGAGTCACTGGATAGCCGGACGCGATAGCGCTGCACGGCCTCCAGGCCTCGGCGGTATTCTCGCTCGCTCGGTGGGAAGATCCACGAGTCGTTGTCGAAGTTGAAAGCCAGTTCGGCGAGTGAAAGATCTGGGTCCTCGGTCGATTGCGACTGCGAGCGGCTGTAGTCGTTGCGTAGCACACGCGCGAGATCGCGGACTTGCACGAGAACCCCGAACTCGAAGCTCGGCATATTATCGAGCCAGATACCCGGCGGCGTGATGTCATTGCTCAGGTAGCCCCCCGGTTTGTCGAGCAGCCAAGAGCCGAGCCGGATCAGCGTGTCGGTCGTTGAATAACCGATGACGAGTGGCCGCTCCTGCGTGTCGGCGGTGACCCAGAACACGTCGGGTTCCCGCGACCAATACCAGCTTAGCGCGGTGGCCACGAGCAGGAGCACGATCACTATGGCGGTTGCCAGCCTCCACTGCGCGGGCAATTTCAAACGCCGGCTGAACACAGACTTCAGGCTCGAAAGCATCGGATCAAGATACAGCCTCGCGCACGCAAGCCGCAATTGTGGGCAACCACAAGGCCGCCGGACCTACGAGAACGTGGTCAGCCAGAGCGCTCATGGGCGTTTGGTCGAGATTCAGCTCGACGATGAGGGCTCCCGCATCGGCGGCTACCTCAGCCAGACCTGCCGCAGGATAGACGAGGGAGGAAGTTCCGACGGCAAGAAAGATCTCCGACCGTTCCGCTGCTGCGTATGCGGCTTCGATAGCAGGGAGCGAGATCGACTCGCCGAACCAGACCACGTCCGGTCGTAGCAAGCCGTCGCATATCGAGCAGACTGGTGGGCGCCGATCAGGCTCGTCGATCGACGTCGCAACCGTCCCGCAGTCGAAGCATTTGCTCCTGCCGATGTTGCCGTGAAACTCGATCACTTCCGGGCTACCGGCACGTTGATGCAGGCCATCGACATTTTGGGTGACGAGCGTGAGCCCGGGCTTGAGTGCCGCCAGTTCGGCGATGCTCTGGTGTCCAGCGTTGGGTTTCGCGGCTGCAATCAGGCGGCGTCGCCACTGGTACCAGTCCCAGACCAGCGCGGGGTTCTC
>JAHEEM010000164.1 GCA_024640695.1 Rhodospirillaceae bacterium
GGCTTTTCTGAGCAGCGTAGCGATCGCATCCAGGTCCCAATGAAACTCGGGCTGGCCGAAGGCCCTGCGTGCCCGGGACGCGAGCAGCAGGACGACGGTGAGAGCGACGATCGGAAGCACCAACAATGTGCTGGTCTGCGCTCCGAGCAGCAGCATTACCGCAGCACCAGCCAGTATGAGGACCCGGTGGAGGCCATTGAATAGCGACGGAATCAACATGCGGCCGCGTGCTGAAAACTGAAGCGAATACAGCGCACCGAGACGCCAGATAATGTGATAGGCGCCGACGATCAATAGCACCGTTTGCATCTGCGCATCGATCTCGATCCACCAGGCGACGACGGCGATCAGCGTCCAGACGAATAACGCGGTGTGTAGCTCCACGGGGAGCCACTTGCCGACCCAGATCTGCCCGGCGTCTGCATCGTGGCCAATATCGCGTGCGAGGACGCCGTGTACGCCGAGGCTCACGAACATGCAAGCCCCGGCCCCGATCGCCATCGCCAGCGAGTATTGCCCGAGCAGCTCTGCGCCGAAGCGCCGGGCGAGCAATACGACGAAGGCGAAATTAGCCACCTGACCGATCAGTTCGCCGACGCCGAGTACGACGGTGTTCGTGAAAATTTTGCCCTCAACCTGCATGCGGTCCGTCTACTTTTCCGGTCCAGGGCTCGCGCAGCTGTAGCAGTGCCTTGCCGAGTGTCGGCCGGAAGTCGGAGAGTTGATAGACAATCGCGGCACGTTGGCCCGCGAGGTCGCGGCGCAGGTCCGCCAGCGCGCGACGCGGTCCCCGATCGACGAGTCGCCGGCAGAGCACGCGTGTGTAGAGCGACGGGTTGACGTACTTGATGCCCGCCGCGTAGGCAGGTTCCGCGGCGGTGCTCATGGTCTCGCCGAGCGCCGCGCGGCAGAAGGCCGCGGCGAGGTTCACGCCACAGCGCAGCGGGAAGCTGATGGCTCCCGAGAATCGCGGGTTGATCTCGAGGAGCAATGGCTCGCCTGTGCGCGCGTCGACTTTGAACTCGGCTTCGGCGGGGCCGCGCCACTCGAGCTGCCGAAATAGCGGCAGCAACTGCTGCACGAGCCCCCACTCGTGCGTGCTCACAGCGGCAGCCGTGAGACCGGTAGCAGGTGGCCAGAGGCATAGCTTTCGGGCAGTGAACCAGCTCACGAGACGCGCATGGCGATCAAACAGGAAATGCACAGCGCGAACGTCATCGGCGTCGCCGCGGACGTACTCCGTGATCATGGGTTCGCCGAACTCAGCTCGAACGGCTGCAAGTGCATCATCGAGCGAGCGTCGCGTCGCGACGAAGTGGACGCCGCCGCCGCCCCCGACTTGCCCGCGCGGCTTGACCACGAGGCGTGGCGTCTCGTCTTGCTCAGTCTCGCTGTCGAGCAAACGCCGGGCCTTGTCCGCCTTGTAGATCCGAGGCATCGGAATTCCGAGTCGGCAACAAATCTCGGCGAGGCTCTGCTTGTCGTTGACGCGCGTCCGCGCGGCTGGATCGGGCATGAGCGTGCGGCAGTGTCTGCCGAGCTCGGCCTGTAACTCGCAGGCGACGTCCGAGATACCGACAGGTACGAGTACGGCGGGGCGCACTCGTTTCACGAGATCGATCAGGGCGGCGCCGATGTCCGCCGATTCGAATGGCGGCAGTTCGTGAAATCGGCCTACGTGGCGGCTGTGCAGAGCCAGTGGCGGCCTACGATCGTCGGCACCGATCACACGATACCCTGCGGCGGCCAGCGCGCGTATCAGCTCGATACCGACGTTGCGCGTCGAGCGCGTGACTAAAACGTCGACTACGCGGGCCATTGGCTAGTTGCGAGGCAGTGCGACGACGTTCGGTGCTCGCGCCGTCGCACAGTCGAGATAGCACTGTGTGATGTACTGCGAGGTTATTGCGGCCCAGGAGTACTGCGCTTCGACCTTCGCGCGATTATTGTCGCCGTAAATTTTTCGCAGGCGCGGCGATCGTGCCATGCGCTCGACCGCCGTCGAGAGCGCCTCTGCGTCACCGGGTGCGACGAGGATGCCATTCTCGTCCGGATTGACGAGCTCCGGTATGCCGCCGACGTTCGACGCGATTACAGGTAGCCCGCTCGCCATCGCTTCCAGTAACGACATGCTGAATGACTCGGACAGGGACGGCAGGATGAAAAAATCTGCGCGCTGGTAGGCTCGCTTGAGCTCGTCGCGGCCGAGGGCGCCCAAAAATTTGACTTTTGATTCCATGCCGAGCTCGACGGCCAGCTGTTTTAGCTCGTCTAGAAGAGGTCCGTCGCCGGCGACATCGAGCGTCGCCTGCGCAGCGCGGACTCTTGCCATTGCGCGAAGCATCGTCTTGAGCCCTTTGCGTTTGACGAGTCTTGCGACACTCAGGGCTCGAACTCGTTGGTCACCGAAGATGCGCTTTTTACCCGGGAAATAGCTTGTAGTATCGATGCCATTCGTGATGACTGAAATCGGCAGGTCCGGGTAGGAGCGCAGCGCGAGCGTGCATAAGCTTCGGCTGTTGGCGACAACATGGGCGGCCCGGCCGAGAATTTTCCTTGAATTAGGTCTGAGAATGCGATGCAGAATCTGCAGCATCAGGTTCTCGGAATCGTATCCCGGAACATCCGAGCCGCGCAGCGACACGACATACGGCTTGCGAGTTCGATTGCGCCAGTAGAGTGCCAGGATGCCGGTTGGCAGCGCGAAGTAGAAGTGCGCTAGGTCATACTCGGTCGTGCGCATGAGTCGGCGGAGCTCTAAATACGCAAACCACAGATAAGAAGCGACGCCCCAGAGTCCCGCGTCGTGGATGCCGCGCCGCCAACTACGCACCCGATAGATGCGCGCGCCGTCGAGTGATTCGACATAGCGCCGACCGTTTGCGCTGGCCGTCAAGACGTCGACAGAATACCCTTGTTGCCTCAACTCCCGAACCATGCAGTAGGTCGCCTGGCTCGCGCCACCGCCTAGCGGTGGAAACTCGTAGTTCAGAAGAAGTAACCGTGGGGCGCTACGGTTCCCTCTCGAAACGTCAAAGTTCCTAAGGTGCTGATACTTGACTGTGGAGCTTTTGGTAGACATTGTCGAATGCGTTCAGCCGAGAAGCTCGATTTCGCCTGGCCAGTTAACAGGACAGGGGTCGATACGGAGTTTGGGCGTCTTAGGCTGCACAGTAGACTTCAGTCCGGCTCGGGCCGGGTAGGACTTTTCTGTCGATCGATGCGATTATTTTGTCGTGCTATGGCTGTGCGTCAATGATGAATGCCGATACCATCGGCATCGCGTGAGCATCGATCGGTCAAAAGGCGTTATGCAACATGGACGTCGTAGAGGCGCCCCTGTTGGCTCAGTCGATTACTCCACTTCGGGACTGGCGGGATCGTGGGGTTCGCTCCGCAGCGCGCAGGTGAAGACCCGCAGCTTGCCGCCGATATTGCGATCTAGCCGATCGGCGATCCGTATATCGACGTCGGCTGTCGGAAACACCTCGCGAATGTTCTCCGTAATGTGCCCTCGAGTGTCATCACCGAGCGCCCCGCTCGCCGGAACGACGGTGACGACGAAGTTATCTCGCGCTAGCTGGTGGATCTGATATTCGCGTACGCTCGCCAGTGCATCGAAGCGGGCGAGGAAGCTGCGCGGCGAGATGCGCCTGCCGGCAGCGTCGACAGCATAGTCATCCGCACGGCCGTGCACCATGCGCATCGTCGGGAAGCTCGTCTTGCACTCACACTCCTGCTCGGCAAGCACTGCAACGTCGCCGAGTCGGTAACGAATGAATGGTGAAGTCAGATTGTGCAACACCGTGCAGACAACGTCCCCCGGCTCACCAATCGGGGCGGGAGCACCGTCGATGAGAATCTCAACGACTACGCTGTCGGTCGTCAAGTGATATCCGCCGCCCTTGGGGCACTCGTAGGCAATATTGTCGGTTTCGTAGGAACCGTATATATCGCGGACAGGCGCTCCGAACCCAGTCTCGATTTCCTTACGTTGCTGCGCTAGCAGCAGCTCTGAGTCGGTCAGAATCAGTCGTGGGGAGTACAGCTTTGTTCCGTGCTCGCGGGCGCGTGCGACGATCAGTGCTAGGGTCGAGCCATAGGCATGAATAACATCCGGTCTGATACGCTCGATCTCAGCGATCTGCGTTTCCATGTCGCCATCCGGGAACAGGTGATACTCGTTTAGTAGGCCGATGCGGCGAAACCAGCCGGTCTCCTTCGAGCGAGCCCGTCCGCGTAAGTCCGGATCCACGTCGCTGAGTCGTAACACGCGGTCGAACAAGCGACGACCGCTCGCGAGCTGTGCGCGCAACGACTGCGCCTTGCGGTATTGATCGTAGCGATGGTCAATTGGAAAAGCGAAAGGTTGGCCGGTCGAGCCGGACGTACGGATTGTAACCAGGTCGGTCTCTCTTCGAGCGCCTTCATCGATGCGAGCTTCCTCGCTGACTGCGCGCAGCTCGCTCTTGTCAATGACGGGCAACTTTGCGAGATCTTCGACCGCGCCGACATCCGTTTTTCTCAGGTCGAGTTTGCGGTACATGTCGCGGTAGAGGGGCACATGCGTAAGAGCGTGCGAATACAAACGGCGTACGAGCCGGTCCTGCAGATTCTTTAAACGTGACGGCGACGCGCGCTGCAGGGATTGCATGGCAAGCAGTGCCGCGTACTTTCGCCCGGTCATGGACTCATCCCTTGTCCGCCGTGTGGGAACCCGCGTCGGACCAGTGGGCTCGCGCGTTCTTGCGCGCGACGTAACGCGATCTTAGTGGGAGTCCGAGGCCAAGCAGGGCATTTCGGAGAGGCTGACGTGCCCGATAGAAGACATATGTTGGAACGCTCTCACAACCGCGTCTGAGCTTCAGCGCATGCAAGCCCCGTCCAAAATATAACTTCGCCAGCCGCTTCGCGGCCGCATCCTCAATCGGATGGTTGAAGATCAAGTTGAAATAGGTGCGGTCGTCTCCACAGGCTTCGTAGTCACAACCGAAATAGGTGCCCCAGGCGCAATCGCCCAGCTTCAACAGGAGGCTGAAGGCAACGAGTCGCCCAGCCTTCCATGCGCCGTACCATACGGCGTCGTCGCCCATCTCGTCGGAAAGGTTGGTGAAAAAATTCGGTTCGTAGGGAAAAATCTCGTCACCGTATCGCTGATAGTTCGCGACAGCCAGGTCATGCAGGCGCTGCGCATTCGACATATCTGGGGTTAGAGTGGCAATCGTCGTTCCGGACTTGTGTAGGCGATTGCGCTCGCGCCGAATGTCCTTGGCAACACTCTTACTCGCGCGCCTCATAGCTTTCAAGTAATCGTCGAACGAGTCCCAATCCGGGTTTAATCGGGCTACGGGCCATTGCAGTGTGCAGTGAAAGCCCTCGGCCAGTAATGCTTGCGCGAGTTCTCTATCGCCGTCCAGCACACCGCAGAATGCAATCGACAGATCTTGCTTGCGAGCGTACTGCCTGAGCGCTGTAACGAGGCTCGAGACGATGTCGCCGCGCTCGGCCCGCGACGCTGATCGTCGAATGAGCATCGTGGATCCGTAGCCATCATAGGCTGAGCAGACTAATGCCGGCTCGAAGCTCATGCCGTATCGAGCGGTTGCGCCTGCCGCTCGACCGAATATGATGCGATCCAGGCTTCCCGCACGATAGTCGGGAGCCACCAATGAACTGACAATTACGCCGGCAAGCTCGAGCCCGTCGTAGACGGTAACGTAGCGAAACGTCGGTGGATCCATCGCAATGTTTTCCACGGTCGAAAGCCAGCCATAGCTGACGAAAGGGTTTGGGACTGCGAGAGATTCCCAGGCCGATCGGCCTATTTCTTCGATGGACTGGAGCACGCGCGACTCCGATTTAGGCATCTGATTGACCTCATCCCTGCTGAGTCACACGAGACCGGACTCGAGCCGGTAGTAAGCCGCAATGAGAAAGTATACGACAAAGAAATCTACGTTCACGTGGATCAGAGCGGCCGATGCTAAGAGGTCTGCGAGCGATCGTGAGAGCGTTTACCTCTTGCAGAGCCGCAGCGCGGCTACTTGACAGAAGCCGCATGCCGGCGCAAGCCTCTCGATCGGCTCGTTGAGGTGACCGATGCGTTCTTGGGAGATCCAATCAGCACTGGGGGCAATCGGCTCTCCCGGCTATACTCCCGCTAGGGTGCGCGAGACGAGAAGTGGTGAGTTATGCAATTGGGGGAGGCTATGCGCTGCGCGCCGAAGCTGCTTTGGCTTCTTCGCACGCGTTATTTTGCGGCCGAGCAGGTGCGTTCGTATCAGGAAGCCGCGCTCGAGGCGATTCTTCGGCACGCAGTTGCCACTGTACCGTATTATCGAGACCTCTCCATCTCTCTCTCTGGATTGCACGGCGCGAAGTGCTTAGAGAAGTTCCCGGTTCTGACAAAGCAACTGGTGCAGCAGAACCAAGCACGGCTTGTCAGCAAGGACTATGATCCTCAGACGCTGCACACGTCGCGTACATCGGGCAGCACGGGCGAGCCGACGACGACGTATTTCGACGAGGACTCGTGGCTGTTGATGAAGTACGCGCTCAAGTTGCGGCGTACGCTTGCAGATTTGGGTCGGCCGCCATATCGGGTCCTAATTTTCGGCGAGAGCACCTCGCCCGCGCCCCGTCGGGCGTCTATTCCGTGGATCAGCGATCGTAACGTGGCACTCAGTGATGGGGTCGAGGCCCACGTTGATGCGATTCTGCAGTTTCGACCGACCGGCATTTACGGAACGCCGTCGTGGTTACTCGAGACCGTCCAAACGGCGCAGCGTCGTCGAATTCGCTTACCCTCACCCCGGCTCGTCTGGACGAGCGCGGAGGTGCTCACGCCGGGGCTGCGCAAGGAGCTCGAAGATGGCTTCCAGTGCGACGTTCGCGATGTCTACGGAAGCACGGAGTTCAAGGAAGTCGCGGTCGAATGTCGCTTCGGTCGGCGCCACATCAATTTCGAGACGAGTTTTGTGGAGATTATGGGTGACGACCCCGGTGGCGGAAAGGCGGTCGTTATCACGAATCTCGTCAATCGGGCGATGCCGCTGATCCGCTACCGGATTGGGGATGTGGGACAGCTTTCAGCCGGAGTTTGCCCCTGCGGCCGAGCCGCGCCGTGGATTGACGAAATCGCGGGTCGCGCGATCGACCTCATCGAGCTCGCGGACGGCCGGAAGGTCTCTCCCTATGTGCTCAGCTCGCTGATCGAA
>JAHEEM010000165.1 GCA_024640695.1 Rhodospirillaceae bacterium
GCACGACCGGGCGATGTGCAGTGCTCGCTGCCACTCTCGCTCCGGCCGTCGCTGTGCTCGCTCAGCCCGGGAACTCACCCGTGACCAGCCTCCGCGTGATGGAGGAGGTTACGATCGTCGGTGATGCGGATGCGCTCCGCCAGGTCACGGGCGCCGCTCAGATCGTCGGCCCGGCCGACCTCGAGCGGTATCAGTATTCCGACATCCAACGCATCATCCGCCACGTGCCGGGTGTCACAGTGCAGGTTGAGGATGGCTTTGGGCTGCGCCCGAATCTCAGCATCCGAGGCACGGCGAGCGAGCGCAGCGCCCGCATCACGCTGCTCGAGGACAATGTGCTGATCGCGCCGGCGCCGTACGCGGCGCCCGCGGCGTATTACTTTCCGACGATGGGGCGCATGCACCAGATCGAGGTGCTCAAGGGTCCCGCCGCGATTACGCAGGGCCCCTACACGGTCGGCGGTGCCATTAATTTTCTCTCGACACCGATACCGGATGTCGCTGCCGGGACCTTTAATCTGACCGGCGCGCAGTTTGGCACATCGAGGCTGCACGCCTCTTATGGCGACAGCGGCGAGCGCTTCGGCTGGCTTGCGGAGACGCATCTGTGGGACAGCGACGGCTATCAGTCGATCGATTTCGTCGATAGCGGCACGGGGCTCGATAAGGATGACTGGACGTTGAAGTTCCGTATTTCTGGTGACCCTGCCGCCGCGATCAGCCAGCAGCTCGACGTCAAGATGCAGCTTGCCGAGGAACACTCCAATCAAACCTATCTGGGGCTCACGGACGCTGATTTCGGCGTCGACCCTTACCGGCGCTATGCCGTGTCGCAGCTCGATAATATCGACACGCGCCACGATCAACTCATTCTGCGCTACTCGGCGGCCCTGTCCGACCGGCTTGAATTCAAGACCACGGTCTACTCTAACGAGCACGAGCGCGCATGGTTCAAGACCGAGGCCTTTGATCCTGACGGCAGTCCCGACGCGCAGGCGTTCAGCGGCGCGAGCTGGTCTTCCGTCATTGACGCCGTCAACCGCGGCCAATCTCTCGGCAGCCTGGACCCCGCTGCGCTTCAGGCCGTTCTGGACGGCGAGGATACGTTGCCCGGGTCCGTTCAAATCCGCAACAACGCGCGCGAGTACTACTCGCGCGGCGTGCAGTTCGAGCTGGGGTGGACGCTTGCAAGCTCGGCCGTGACCCACTCCATCGAGGTCGGTCTGCGCTTGCACGAGGACCAAGAGGACCGGCTCCAAAGAGACAGCAGCTACCATGTCGAGAACGGCCAGCTCGTGCTCGACGACCTCGGCCTGCTCGGCAATGCGGGTAACCGCATCGTAGATGCCGAGGCCTTGGCCTTGCATATCTACGACCGCATCGAATGGGGTCGCTGGACGCTGACGCCGGGTGTGCGCTACGAAAACATGGAGCTGACGCGGTCGCGCTGGGAGATTCGGCCGGGCCGCACCGACGATCCCGCAAGCCGTGACGCCATGAACCTTCGCGACGTGCAGAGCAACAGCAGCGACGTCTGGATCCCCGGGTTCGGCGCACTCTACGCGCTCACGGACCAGGTCAGCGTGTTCGGCGGCATCCACAAGGGCTTCTCAGCCGCGGGTAGCTCGCCCGACTCGCGCCCCGAGGAGAGCGTGAACCTCGAGCTGGGCGTGCGCCTCAACGGCTATCGGAGCTATGCCGATATCACCGCGTTCCGGACTGACTACGACAACCTGCTGGGCACCTGCACGGCATCGTCGGGTATTAGTTGCGAGATTGGCGATGTGTTCAATGGCGACGCCGCGACGATCGACGGGCTGGAGATCTCCCTGAACCTAGATCTGTCGGCCAACAGCCGTTACTCGCTGCCGGTTAGCGTCACCTACACGCGTATGAATGGCCGCTTCGACAGCGACATCGCCGACACGGATTTCTTCGGTGACGTATCAGCGGGCGATCCGATTCCGTACGTACCCGAAAACGCGCTCCTGGTGTCGGCCGGCATCGAGCGCGGGCCCATCAGTGCCGTTCTGAGCGCCAATTATCTCGATGATGTCTGCACGCTGGCATCCTGCGGCGAGTTTGCGCGCACGCAGAGTGCCCTGTTCCTCGATGCCGCCCTGCACTTCGCGGTCAGTGATCAAATGCAGTTCTTCACACAGATCGAAAACCTGACGGGCGAGGACGCGATTGTCGGCCGGCAACCTTACGGGGCGCGGCCGAACAAGGATCGCATGGCGAGTGTCGGCGTGCGGATCGACTGGTAGCGTTAGTCCGCGGCACGATCGATAGGGAAAGCTCGCTACTGCGCGAGAAGCGGTGCAGGCGTTTAGCCCTTGGTCGAGGGCTGTTCTGTGACGACTGCTCGGGCCTGGAGTTCGATTGGAACGTTCAGGGAATTAGTCACGAGGCAATTCTGCTCCGCCTTTTCGAGCAGGCGCAGCGCCATGTCTTCACCCCCGCCGGCTGGCAAGATCAACTCAGCTACGATGCGCAGCTTGGTAAAACGGGTCACACGCTCGACGCGATCGAGCGTGCCTTCGGCGTGGCAGCGTATCTCGGTCCATTCGAGCTTTGAGGCACGGGCGATGGCTCTGAAAGTGAGAACGAAGCAATCAACGACTGCTGCGACGAGCAAGGATTCCGGGGACCATTGGTCGCCTGGTCCGCCGAACTCCAGCGGCGGCGCCGAGGCGATTGGCGCTAGTCCTTTGGCTCCTAACTCAACGTGGCCAGTAGCTGCTGCGTGGGCTTCGACTAGGTAATGGTGCGGGTAAGGTTGCATCGCCAGCCGATAGTATCCACTTTCGGAGAGTTAGTCTTGCTGGATCAAGCGAATATTCACACTGTGCTGCGCTTTTCTATCCGGGCAATCAGCTTGCTGCAAAGACGGGAAACTCTGCGCTTATCGAGCGCGTCTGCTTGAACGCTGCAGCCGATGATTTGCTGGCTCAGGCAGCACTATGAATTTCTGATTCGTCGCCACCACGCCTAGAATACTGACCAGCTGGCGTCACGGACTATTTGTTCGAGGGCAGCCGTTCCGGCGTGAGAGTTTCCGGCGGATGTAAGCGCCGGAGACCAGACGGCGATTGCTGCGCGTTCCGGGACGATCGCCAAGATTCCTCCTCCGACCCCGCTCTTTCCGGGCGTGCCCACGCGGAAAGCGAAATCGCCGGACGCATCATAGTGCCCACACATCAGCATGATTGAATTGATGCGGCGAGCACGCTGCGCGGATACCAATGTCGTGCCGGTCAGTGGATCCCTGCCATCAGTTGCCAGGAACAGGCCCGCTCTGGCGAGTTGCGCACAGCTCATCGAGATAGCGCATTGATGGTAGTAGACGTGGAGAACATCGCTGACGGGGCAGGTGAGATTTCCGAAACTTTTCATGAAGTTGGCAAGACTCGCATTTCGAAATCCCGTTTCGGATTCTGATTGAGCGACTTCGAGATCGATATGCACAGATGGATCATCCGAAGTCCTGCGCACGAACTCGAGTATCGTTGCCACGGTCATCGCGGCAGTTTGTTGCGCGAGCAATACGTCGCAGACGGCGAGCGCGCCGGCGTTGATTAGCGGATTGCGCGGGATTCCGCGTTCGCGCTCGAGTTGAACGATAGAATTAAAGGGGCACTACCCGAGGGTTCGCGTCCGACGCGCTCCCAGAGCTTGTCTCCGATCTTCTCGAGAGCGAGGGTCAGCGTGAATACCTTCGAGATGCTCTGGACGGAAAAAGGTTCGTCGGCATCGCCGTAAGTCGCGGTTTTTCCGTCAACCGTAATGATGGCCGCCCCGAACTTGCTTGGGTCGGCTCGAGCGAGAGCGGGAATATAATTAGCAACTCGACCAACGCCGATCTCGTCACGGATGGCTTCGCAGGTGCGTGAGAGCATTTTGGACAGATCTCGGCTCAATGCTGATTCCAGAGACTTGGTGAGCTAACAGTGTAAGACCAATCAGGACGCAGCGGAGAACTGCACTAGCGCACTCTTCCGCCAAACCCTCGTGCTGAGGGCCGAAACGAGTTCTTGATCGGGCGGCGCCGGGCGTCTCGTAGAGGTAGTCGATTACGGCTGTGGGTCGGTTCGGACGTTCCAGTCGTTATCCAGACGCTTTGTGAAGTCGATCGGGTCGCCCACGCCGACGGTGCCGCGCGCAACCTGGTAGGCCCAGACCTGGAAATACGTCAGGCTGGCGCCGCCGTAGATCGTGGAGAACGCTCCATCTACGGCGTCTTGCCCGCAGGAGACTCTAATCCGGCCGATGCGAGGAACATCGAAGCGCGCATCGGTCGTGAACCAGGCTCCAGCAAGGTATACCTCCGCGTAGGCGTGGAAGTCCATGTGGTCCTCAGGGCCAGGGAAGCCGATATCAGGCAGGTGGCCGGTCACATAGCGGGTTGGGAGATTAAAGGTTCGATTGAGGGCGACGGCAAGGTGTGCGAAGTCGCGGCATACCCCATAGCCGCGTTGTAGGATGTCCGATGCCGATAGGTCGGTCCTGCCCGACATGTAACGATATTCGATGTTCTGATGAATCCAACGGCTGATGGCTTGAACTCTCGACCATCCGTGCTCGACATGTCCGAATTTCTCCCAGGCAAAATTGGTGAGTTTGTCGGAATCGCAATATCGGCTAGGGAGCGTATAGCGTAATAGCGAAGCAGGCAGTTCACCGATAGGGTCCGGTTCGCGTGGAACAAGACCAAAGTTATCCGGTTTCGACGGCACGGCGACGATCGCGTCGTGCCTGAAACAGTTCGTGCCCGGTCGAAGCGTGACCCGATACACGCGGTTTCCATGGCTGTCTTCGAATTCTTCGGAGGGGAGATCTTCGCCCAGCGCCAAGGCTTCGAAGAGCACCGAACGGCGGGGATCCGGAGCCAGTTTTAGATTCAGGAGGAGCGAGGCCGAGCCCATGACCTCATAGGTGAGGCTACAGCCCACGCGTACGGTAATATCGAGGTTCAGCGAACTGTTGTCGGTTTCCATGTTAGTGCAACCGAGTATACAGGCCGACATCCGAGGCAGTGTGCTGCCGCCATCGCTATCGGTAGAAGCAGCATGTCTCCGGGCTTTGATCAAGCACACGGAAAGAGTGGCCCCTGAACGAAGTTTTGAGTCTCGGCGGTGCGGGGATCATGGACGGACCGCGTTTAAAATCGTAAGCGGCTGATTTTAATGTCTATTTTCGAGGCTGGCGCGTTGAGCCGCCCCCAGTTAGCTTATACTGAAATCCAACATGGATGTAGATTGGCCTAATTCTTCCGGCCTGGCCTTCCTTCTGTGCGGCCTGTGCGCTGTCTGGTCATCGGCCCGCTCGGCAGAAACTGATTCGAGCAGTGCGCAGATGGAGGAGGTGCTCGCCCTTGGGCAGCCGCTCGATGTCGCAAGCGAGCCGACCCCGATCACCGAGAAGCTAGTCAAGGTGCCCGGGAATTTCGGTGACCCACTGCGGGCTCTGGCAGCGTTGCCGGGTGTGCTCCAGCCGAGTGAAAGCAACGGTGAGCCTGCCGTGCGGGGCTCTAGTCCCGACGATAATTCGTATCTCATCGACGGCCTGCCGGCGGGCTACGTCTTTCACGACTTCGGTAACAGCATCTTTAACGAGGATGTTATTCGCGATTTCGGATTCCATCCTGCGGGTTTCGGCGCTCGCTACGGTGAAGCTTCAGGCGCCCTGTTGGACATATCCCTGCGCGCGCCCCGCAACGAACCGCGCGCAACGACCATCGATGTAAGCATGTTGCGGGCAGGCGTGCTGCTGGAGGGCCGCATCACAGACAAGCAAGCCTTCTATGTATCGTTTCGCGAGAGCCTGGTGCATTTGTTGCTGGCCAGCGCCTATGACGAGGAAGAGCGGCTCGAGGACGACATCGCGATCGACCGCTACCCACGGGCACGTGACCTGCAAGCGAAGTACAGCTGGCGGCCGAATACTCGTCATGATTTTTCGCTGGTCGCAATAGGTTCGCAGGACGATGCCGCGCTCACACTCGGTGCCCGTTCGGACACGGCGCTGGTCGATCCTGCCAGTCGGGGTGCGGCGGCGACCAGCACAGCCTTCGGCAGCCTCGGCGCGAGCTGGGTTTATCGGCAGGGCGAGATCGCCGTCACGACCCGCATTGGACGCCTTTCACGGTCGGACAATCAAAGCCTGGGCGGCGGCAACGAGTCTTTAGACCTCAGCCTGGATCAGTGGACCGCCAAATCCCAGGTCGAGTTACCGATCCGGCGAGGCCACCAGGTGGCTGTCGGTGTCGAGCGCCGCGAGCAAGCGTATGACTACGCTGTTCGACTTCGTTACCGCAGCTGCACGGCGTTTTCGACCGGCTGCGACACGACGCTTGCTGACTTGACCGAATCCGATCGGGAGCAGGTCATCAGCCTGACCGATGTCTTTCTCGAAGATCGATGGACGCCAACTTCGAACCTCGACCTAATCGCGGGCGTCCGTTATTCACACGATGACTACCTGCAACGCAGTTTTCTAGAGCCGCGCCTTGCAGGGAGTTGGCGCTACCGGCCGCGATGGGCGCTGAGCGCATCCTGGGGCCGGTACCATCAGCTTCCGCCGATCCAACAGATCGTGCCGGTCTTCGGTAATCCGAGTCTGCGTCCGCTCGAGGCCGAGCACTTTGTGCTCGGAGTTGAGCATGAGATTTCGAACGATTGGTCCCTCAAGGCAGAGTTCTATTACAAGAAGCTGAGCCAGCTCGTCGTAGAGATCCAGACTGCGGAGAATTACATCAATGATGCAAGCGGTGAGGCGCACGGACTGGAACTGATGCTCATGCGGCAGAACCAAAGTCGATGGCATGGCTGGGCGACGCTGAGTTTCGCGCGTACCTTCAGGCGCAACGGCTTGAACACTCAGGAGTCGCGATTCGATACCGACACGCCAATAATCGCAAACCTCGTCCTCAGCTACGAGCTCACTCCGACCTGGACCCTGGGCGCTCGCTGGCATTATCGTAGCGGCATGCCTTACACACCGATCACCGGCAACGAAGAGAACCCGGATTTCCCGGGCTATTATCGGCCGACCTATGGTGGACTCAACACCGAGCGCGCCGCTGCCTATCATCGGCTCGATTTGCGTCTCGAGCGGCCGATCCGGTTCGCTCGTGCCGAAGGGTTTTTCTACATCGATATCATCAATGCGTACGGTCGCCAGAACACCGGTGCCGCTTCCTACGAGCCCATTCCCG
>JAHEEM010000166.1 GCA_024640695.1 Rhodospirillaceae bacterium
GGCTGGCGGGCGCTCTCACTGAGTTGTGCGACTAGGTGCAGCCGGTCGCGCGCGCGCGTTGTCGCAACATAGAGCAAGCGCATACTCTCGGCACGGTCGCGTTCGGCGTCAGCGCGTTTGATAAAATCCGTCAGCACGCTCGCGCCATCGATTACCGTTGCCAGAGGGCTGAGCAGCAAATCCTCGCTCCCGTCAGCCGCGGTCCGCTCCAGCCAGTAGAGCCCCTTGGCAGACTCCGGTCGCGGCTTGCGCGCGAGACCGAGCAAGATAACGGTATCGAATTCCAAGCCTTTGGCACGGTGAATGGTCATGATCTCTACGCCGGACTCGCGTGGCGGCTCACCTTGACCATAGGGCTCGGCAAAATTGTCCTCGAGCGATGACGGATCATCGAGATCACCTCGGGCCACAAGTGTGGCGAGGGTTGAAAAATAGCGCTCCACGCTAGCCGCTTCTTCCTCGCTATCGAGACAGTCCGAGCCTCCCAAGGCCAGCCAGGTATGCTCTATCCATCGCTCCAAGGGCTGCAAGCCGCGGCAGTGGAAGGCATTGATCAGCACGATGCGCACGAATCGCAGCCGCTCACAGCCATCCGTCGTGAGTCGCTCGAGCAGACTGTCATCCTGCATGAGACTCCAGATTGCTCGGTCGGGCGCTGCCGAGCTGAGCTCGAGCAGATCCTGCCAGCGCAGACCGCACCAGGGCGCTCGCAGAATTGCCAGCCACGCAACACGGTCACCGAGATGCGTAAGTGCGCGCGTCAAGCCGATAAGATCTTGAATGACCTGTCGTTGACGTGGCGCCTCTAGCTCGACGGCGTGCACCGATAGACCCCGCGCCCGCAGCTGCTCCTGTAAGCCCGCTAGATGACTGCGACTCTTGACGAGAACTGCAATGGAACTCTTCGGATTCGCGCGCAGCTCCGACTGCAGCATTTCCGTCACGTGCTCGATTTCCGCAGTCGCCGATTCACTCCGAATTGCGTGCCACTCGACCCTGTCGGACGGCTGACGAGATCGCGTTGCGAGACATGCATGAAAGCGCGCAGCGCCTGAACCCATGTCATCGTCTGGCGGGAAAATCGAGCTGAAGGTTTCGTTGACCCAGTCGATTACAGCTGGCGAACTGCGGAAGTTGTTCTCGAGCAACAAGGACACAAGTTCGACATTACCGATACCCTGAGCTTTCGTCCTGAGGAAAAGACTCATATCGGCATGTCTAAAGCGATAAATCGACTGCATAGGATCACCGACGAGAAACAGCGTGCGGCCATCACCGGCTTCCCAGCCCGCAGTAAGCAGCTTCAGGAGACGAAGCTGTGTGTGCGATGTGTCCTGAAACTCATCCACGAGCAGATGTTGAATTCGTCTATCCAACGCTAAAAGCAGCTCCGATGGCTCATCGACAAGGCCGAGAGCTTGTTGTGCGCTCAACGCAATCTCCACGAAATCCGCACTGCGCTTTTCGGCAAAGACGACCTTCAGCTCTGCGGCAACATGCCGCAAGGTGCGGCGCAAGGCGCCGATCAAAGTCCACTCCACGGCCCCATAAGTGCTCGGCGGCAAAGCCCGTATGCTCGCGATAGCCGCTCGCAGCCTCTCATCGTGCTTGTGATCCATGATGAGCATGGTTATGCGCTCACGCATCGCAGCATATTCCGGTCCAAAGCCATCGGCTGCCAGCAGCCGTTTCTTCCAGCTTCCTTGTGTGCGCGTTAGCAGTAGCTCCGGAACGGCACGCCAAGCTTCGAGCGAACCGACAGACCCGTCGAGCAAAGTTTCCTTCGTCCGCCACAGCGCAAAGCTTGCCGCTGTTTGCGGGTCGGTCGCAGCAACGGCGACGTGTCGCAGCAGAGGCTCGAGGTCGTCCATGAAACCTCTTGGCAAGGAACGAAGGACGTGTTGCAGTGCCTCCTCGATCAATCTCCGCAGCGCCGACTCGAGCGCTGCCCGCAGGTCGTCATCGCTGCCAACGGCAAGATAGGGCAGCCACTGGTCTCTGGTCGGCAGCAAGGCCGTCAGCAGCCGCTCGAGTCTCGTGGCACTGTTATCGGCTGCGCGCAGCAATGCCGTCACGGCAGATCCCAACTCACCGCCGTTGCCGACCGATTCCAGAGTCCGGCGAATCGCAAGCTCGTAGCACGCCGCGGGTCTGTCGAGCACAGAGACCCCGCCAACGCCGCCGGCGAGCACTGAAAGTCGCTGGGCGAGCCAAGCGTTCATCGCATCCAATGTATCTATGCGCAAGCGCTGCGGCTGGATGCTGAGCTCCCATTCGAGCGAGTCCGATCGAGCGATTACTGCAGTAGCGAGGTCAAAGGTCTTTCTGCGATGAGCTTCCGGCGGCCGCGCCCCTGCGGCCGCCTCAGTCAAGGCCGTAATGACGCGCCCGCGCATCTCTGCCGCGGCCTTGCGCGTGAAGGTGATCGCAATGACCTGCTCGGGCAGTTCCACCCGCGCCAACAGCGCCAGATATCGCTGGATCAGAAGCTCGGTCTTACCCGAGCCCGCCGGGGCCTGAACGATGAAGGACTGCTCGACATCCAGGGCCCGCTCGCGTTGTTGATCGTCCGCGGACATCAGCGCTCCACTGCCAAACCGTCGCGAAAGGCGGCGAGCTGCTCATAGACCCTTGTCAGCGGCGCGAGCGGGCCAGCCGCCACCGCGGACCCGGCGACGAAAATCCGGCCGTCGCCACGGCTGAACTCGGTGACGAGATCGATGAGTTGCGCGGCCCAATGGGCCTGCTGCGAGGCCCAATCCACTCCCGCCGGCAGTCGTCCCATGCGGCCCGGAAATGCCTCATTTATATCGCTGAGGCCCTTGTACTCGACTCGGCCCGGTTTAAGCACGCCGTAAACAATGGCGGCGACATCCGTAGCGACGACCTGGAGGTAGAGCGGTAATTGCGGTTCCAGGAGGCGCGGCTTAAGCCAGTCGGCCGGTGAGGCCTGCCGACCCGTTTTATAGTCGATGACCGCGAGCCGGTGGTCCGACAGCATGTCGATGCGATCGATGCGGCAGCCGATCTGCCAACCAGCTATCTCCGCGACGTGCTTGAGTTCTAGTCCTTCGATCGTGAACTCTCCGCGAGCCAGATCGGCTGCAATTAGGCCCCGAGCCAGAGAACCCAGGCGATCTCTCTCGAGATTCAGGTAGCCACGCAAAGCGTGCCCCGCACCTCGAAACCGCTCACGCAACGCACGGCTAACACTCGCGGCAACCCGCTTGTCGATCTCAGCGCTGCTGTAGCCCGCAAGCTCCCGCCTGCCTGCGCAGCCAGTAAACAGCAGCTCAAGCACGCGATGCGTCAGAATCCCGCGTTGCCGCGGACTAACGCCGCGCACCAATGGCTCCAGAGGTCTTGCGAACAACCGGCTGTCGACGAACGCACCTAATGGGCATCGAGCTTGCATTGCCAAGGTGCTTACGCCGCCCGGAATGACATCGCCCGCTAGAGGCGGTACCGGATCCTCGACGCGCTCAATGCGTTCGTGCGAATCCGGGCGATAGTAACCGGGCGAAGCGCGCGGCAGCCGATCTTCAGCGTGTGCCACGATGTTGCGCAACAGCGGACTAGGCGCCGTCGCGAAGTCGTTTTCGACGAGAGGGTAGCTAAATATGATCTCGGGAACCCGCGCAGCCAGTCGTGCCGTGATCTGTTGGCATTGCCGCAGAGCTTCTGCCGGGGTTGCGAACGGCATCTGACATGCCGCTTGCAAACTCAACGGCAGTAATGGGTTTGGTTGCGGCGGCCGAGGCCATGCGCGATCGGTCATACCCGTAATCCAAGCCGCATCGTAGCCGGGACCCACGTCCTCTGGACGCGACAAAACTGCGATTCCGGCAAGCGGCGGCGCGGCTGGATATCGGCTTTGAGCAAGCGCTGCCTCGATTGACGCCAGAGCCGATTCAAAGTTGATGGCACCCACGACGGGCGTTAGTAACGTCAGATCCGTCAGGATTCGATTCCACGTCTCAAGTGCTTTCGATGGGACCTGAGAAGTAGTACCCGGCCAGCCCACAGCCGAGAGTATCTCCTGCGCCAGCCGGGCCCATTGGGTCGGGGTTTGATAAGGCGGCAGCGAGCCAAGCTGCTGGATCAGCGCAGTGATCACGGCCGCCGTGCGCGGCGCGCGCTCAGTCAGCCAAGCCCTGAGGCCTGCGGAAGCATATGCAGCCATAAACCCCAGCTGCGCCAGGGGCTCCTCTCTAAGCTGGGCCTCGATTGAGCTCCGGCTCGCGGTGTCCTCGAGAATCTCGCCTAGGAATGGGCTTCTTAGAAACCGGCTAAACGTGCGAAAGTCCGCGTTCCGGCCGAAGAGCTCGAGGCAGTCCAGCGCCGCTGCGAGCGTCGGCTCGCGGTCGCACGGCTGGCCGTCGAGGACTACCGCGAGATCTTTCGGACCGCCAGTACTGCTCAAGCCCCAGGCCGGATTGCGGCATCGCGCCAATAACAGATCCCGTTCGGGATCTGACGCAATTACCAGGGCAATGCGCGAGCGTGGGTTGTCGCTGAGCTTGTTCTGCGCCCAGAGTATTGCAGTACTCAGCTCCTCACGGGCATTCGCGAGACCTAGCTGCGTTGCCGAACGTAACTTGACTGCTGGCTCCCAGAATTCCGATTGGCACCCTGCCGACTCCAGCCCGGAGATTAGGCTATCCAGTGCCGGCGTCCGGTAGCGCAGATCCGTCCACAGCAGCAGCGGCGGGACGTTCAGCTTGCCCTTCTCTGACAACTGCCGCAGTTCGTCGTTGAGCTCAGCCCTCTCCAGCCAACCGTGTTCGCCGAGCTGTTGCGAGAATCGGTGGGCCCAGTTGAGAAAACAGCTGAAACCCGAATCGTCCTCGCGTGCCTGCAACGTCTGGAAATCCACCCTCCAGTTCAGCAAGAGCGTCCAGGCTTGTGCTGCCCAGGCGGCGACCTGACCAAGATGCAGCAGCGCACCATCATCCTCGCTGGCTGAAATGACCTTGCGCCAAAGCGCGTCGCTTTGCGCCGCGCCGAGCAACAGGCGCTCCGGAGCTTTTTGAGCTGACCAGACCTCAGCGGCCCAAGCAGCGTGAGTCTGGATACTCGGGGTCGGCCACGCCCACCGTTGTGGAGAACTGCGCTTGAGCGCCAGAAATGTCTCGAGCTGAATCGCGGCCACACGGTCGTCGACGATTAGCATTGACCCGTCGGCCAGCTGTCTCGACAGAGAACTAACCATTATCTTTCAGTTAGTTATATATCTTATATTAGACAAATTCTAGCTTCTTAGCAGCCCTCGCCATCGGCTCGAGCACCGCATGAATTCGTTTAAAGACTTCCGCTAGCAGGACTCTGTCGGGCAGCGTCGTAATGCGGAAATGGTCGCGATATTGGGTATTGAAGCTAGACCCAGGCGCGACCAGAACGTGCTGCTGCTCCAACAACTCCAAGGCGAAAGTTTCATCATCGAAATCAGGGAAAAATCCCGTGTTGACGCCGACAAAGGCGTACATAGATCCTCGCGGTGGCTCCAGATATAAGAACGGGCTCGCATCGACTGCATCGATTATTGCCTGGCGCGATTCGTATAGGCGCCCGCCGGGGCTACAGAGTCGCTGAATACTTTGATAGCCCCCTAGCGCTGTCTGAACGGCCCACTGACCGGGTACGTTGCTACACAAGCGCAGCGCCGCAAGCAGATCCATAGCGCTCAGATACTCCTGGGCGCGATCTAGGGCGCCGCTGAAGGCGACCCAGCCGACCCGATATCCACACGCCCGGTAGACTTTAGATAACCCGCTGAATGTTCCGCATAGCGTCTGGCGGCAGAGCGTCGCCATCGGCACGAATTCGGCACCCGGGTACACCATCTGGTCGTAAATCTCATCGCTCAGCATGACGAGACCGTGCTTCTCCGCGATCCGCGCCAGGCCCTCGAGGCACTCTCGACTGTAAACCGCGCCGGTAGGATTATTGGGGTTAATCACGACAATTGCTCGAGTGCGTTCCGAGACCAAAGCCTCGACTTCATCTGGATCCGGCATGAAGCTACGTGATTCCCGACAAGGGTAATACACCGCGCGCCCGCCGTTCAGAACCGTGGCGGCCGTCCATAGCGGGTAGTCTGGGCTCGGAATGAGAACCTCATCGCCGGTATCGAGGAGGGCTCGCAGCGTGAGGTCGATGAGCTCACTGACTCCGTTGCCCATAAAGACCTGCTCAGCCGTGACTTCCATGACACCGCGACCTTGCTGCTGCATCACAACGGCTTCGCGCGCTGGGAAAATACCCTTCTGGTTACAGTACGGCTCGCTCGCGGCAAGATTCTCGATCATCGCCAGCCGCATAGTCTCCGGGGTGCGGAATCCGAACAGTCCGGGATTGCCGATATTCAGCGAGATGATCTCGTAGCCCTGCCGCTCAAGTTCCTGCGCACGCCGCGCCAGCTGGCCACGGATTTCGTAGCGCACATCGCTGAGCTGGCGGCTCGGATCTATGTGTTTGGAATTTGGCACAATTTCGCCCCGAAAAGCGGGTATTGTGCATCTATCAGTCGGCTTGGGAAAGACTGCAGCCGACTGACTCGCCTATTTGGCGAGCTCCAGACGTCTGACAGTCAGTTCACGAGATCTGTTGCCACCGGACGAGTCCTGTCGCGGATCCATTCGCTCCAGGATCCAGCATAGAGGCGTGCCATTCCCAAACCTGCGGCATCCATGCCCAGCAACAGATGGCAGGCCGTCACACCGGACCCACACATCGCAACGATCTCTACCGGCAGCTGCCCGACAACGGCGACCTCTTCGAATCGCTGTCTAAGCAGTTGCGGACTCAGGAATTTTTCCTCTTCGCTGAGGAGCCGCTCGTAGGGCAGGTTAATTGCACCCGGAATGTGCCCGGCAACGGCGTCGATAGGCTCTTCGCGCCCGTGGAAGCGATCAGGTGCACGCGCGTCGATCAGCACCACGCGATCTTCGCGCAGCAGCCTCTGCAGCTGCGCTGCCTCGACGACCCAGTCAGTGTGCACACTGCCCAGCGCGAAGCCCCCGCGCTCCGAGGGATGCACGCCCTCCTCGACCGGCAGATTTGCGCTGCGCCATGCTTTCAGACCGCCGTCGAGAACACTGACCTGCTCGTGACCAAGCCAGCGCAGCATCCACCATAGGCGCGAGGCCATCGCCGCGTTGCCTTCGTCATAAGCTACAACCCAAGACCGATTAGAGACACCGA
>JAHEEM010000167.1 GCA_024640695.1 Rhodospirillaceae bacterium
GGACGGTTGGGCGCAGTGGGAAGGAGCGGGTTACGTGCGCGGTGTTGATGCGCGTTGGTTATATTGCGTCGTGGTTATCGATCGCGCGGGTAATATTGTCGAGACATGGGACCAATGGGATTCCATGTGGGTTAAGCCGCACGCCGTCCATGTGAATCCGTTCGACCCGGACAAACACATCTGGATCGTTGATGACTTCGCTCACGCTATTTACAAGTTTACGAACGACGGCAAAGAGATCGTGCAGACGCTCGGTGTGCCAAATGAGCCCGGACAGGACGAGCATCACTTCGCAAGGCCGACATTTATGGCTTTCTCGAAGGACGCGATTTTCGTCACTGACGGCTACGTAAATTCTCGGGTCATGAAGTTCGACCACGATGGAAATTATTTAATGCAGTGGGGTCAGGAAGGGATCTTGCCAAACGAGCTGCGTCCGGGTTATTTCAATTCCCTTCACGGCATTGATATAGATCTTGAGTCAGGGCGCGTATATGTCAGCGACCGGCAGAACAACCGTATTCAGGTATTCGATCAGGACGGGGGCTTCCTGGACCAATGGCGGGTCGGCGATCCTCCGTCAGACGTTCAATACCTGATTGTGGCAAACAGTGCAGTATGGATCATGGACGCGGGGACGACGAAGCTCCTCAAGTACGATCTTGATGGGAACTTCCTGCACTCCTGGGGCACGTGGGGCACATTCCCCGGCGGCATGTGGGGCGTCCACGGCATGAGTGTTGACGAGGAAGGTAATTTCTACATCTCAGAAGTGAACACTGGCCGCGCGCAGAAGTTTGTTCCGAGGGTCGGAGCGAACCCTGACCTGGTAATCAGCCGCGTACATCCGACTTACTAAGAGATCCCTTCAGATCGGCCATATTTTTAGGTCCGAATTGAGCTGAATTGTTGCCCATGTCCATAAAGACGATGACCGCCCACATAAGCCGTTCCCGCCGTAGCTTCATTTTCTCGCCCGGTCTGCGCCCCGAGATGTTTCCGAAGGCGCTTGCATCAGGTGCGGATATTGTCTGTCTGGAGCTTGAGGACGGCATTGCGCCAAAAGACAAGGATAGCGCACGCGCCCTCACCATGAAGCTGTTCGAGACGCCTCATCTCGAGGATAGTGTGGAGCGAATAGTGAGAATCAACTGCATCCGCGAATCTTTCGGTATGGCAGATGTTCAGGCAGTCTTGGCGACAAGCCACCCGCCGCCCGCGATAATGATGCCGAAGGTTCGGACGCCCGACGAAGTGGTCCTGCTCGATGATCTGCTGACCGAGCGAGGCCACAAGACGCGTCTCCACGTCATCATTGAGACCAATCGCGCGTTGGAGGCGGTTGTCGAGATCGCCCACTGCAGCCCCAGAATCGATGCCCTCTTTTTCGGTGGGGTCGACATGGCAGCCGAATTGAGGTGCCAGAACGCGTGGGAGCCACTGCTGTATGCGCGTTCGCGCGTGGTTCATGCTGCAGCCTCGGCAGGCCTCGATGTCATTGACGTTCCGTATCTTGACCTCGAAAACACGCAGGGACTGATTACGGCCGCCAAGCAGGCAAAGGCGCTGGGCTTCTCCGGTAAGGGAGCGATCCACCCGAAACAAATCGCCGCCATCAATGAGGTTTTCACCCCCAGTGCCGAAGAGATCGCTCGTGCACAGCGGATCATCAGAAGTTTCGAAGAAGCAAACACTGGGCTAGTGGTTATCGATGGCAAGTTGATTGAAAAGCCCGTTCTTCGTGAGATGTACCGCATTCTTGCGATTGCCGAGCGGATCGGCGCTTGACAGAGGACTGTTGCTTCCTGGGCCTCTTGGATGGTGTGGTGCCAGTCCGTTAGCAGTGCTCAAGCATTAAGTTCGAGCGGGTATGGTGGTTTCTTATCAGCCGGCTCTGCTTTGCTAGCCTTAAGTAACGCGCTGCCGCCCTGTAAATGGCTATTCGATCCGCGCGTCTTCGCTGCAAGGAGATTGTTGTTCTGCCTGAGTTCGACAGCAAGCTAGACGATACCCGCAATTGCACCCAAGTTTGAAAATAGCGTAAGCCAGCGGTAGCCGCCAGTTAGCCTTTTTTAGGATGAAATTTTTTCTGAGGTGTTCGCTATCGTCCAAATGCGGGTATTCGTCAGCTTCCATTACTGACATTGTCGCCTATCAGGCGCGCTGAAGGAGTGGCCGCAATCTGCGGATGTCCGTCACACCCTCAATCTCATACACCGCTGCGATCAGGCGCTCCGAGGTTTCACGTCCGAGGACCGGCGTGATGAGATCTCGGGTCTTCTCGATCACTTCGGTACGCGACATCGGGTTTCGAGGCGTGCCGCGCACGGCTTCAACGCGCTCTGAGAGGCGAGTGCCGTCAGTCAGTTCGATCTCGACGACCGCGACCCGCACCGGCAGAAACCGGTCTAGGCCTTCGTCATACACAAGGCTGACCTTTGCTCGCTGGCGCAGGACGTCGGGATCTTGTATTCGCGCATTGTCGTGCGCCGCATTGAACGAGACGGTCTTGTCGAGCAGCATCACGGCGGTCATGTGCTGGAGGCAGATGTTGGGGATCTCGCGATCGTCTACGACCGCTGCAACCGTAGGGGCGAGACGTACGATCAGGCGCTCCACCTGGTCGGCCTCAAAAGGCCGTTTGGCGCGGATCGCTTCGATTGCATCGAGCGGCCCCTGAATTGGCGAACCGACAGTCCATTTCTTAATATCAGTTTGCGCGATCTCGTAACGCTCACCGAGCGCTTCGACGAGTCGCTCGGGCTGCGCTTCAGGCGCGTAGGCGGCAAAGAAGTTGTCCGGCCCGGAGAAAATGTCGTCGACGCCGGTCCAGCCCGAGCGCACAACCAGTGCTGAGGTGACGCCGTTCCGTGCGGGCATGCCGCCGAAGACGAACGCTTTTTCGATATGGTCGGTATCCCGCCGCCAGGCGGTGATGCCCGACGACTGCTGTGCCGCGTAGCCGAGCACCCAACGCATCTGGCGCGCATCGAGACCCGCGATGCATGCTGCAGCGGCCGACGCGCAGAAAGTGCCGGCGATACTATGCGTTGCAAGGCTGCTCGCAGAGCCGAACGCGAATCCGCCCATCGCCATAACGACCCTTGTGCCGATGTCATATCCCAGCGTCACAGCGCGCAAAAAGCGTAGGCCGTCGATACCGAGCACCTCGCCGACCGCGAGCGCCGCGGGTACTACCGCGCAACCTGGATGCGATCGAGAGGCATTGTGAGAATCGTCGGTCTCATCCGCGTGCGCCATGACACCGTTGACGAGCGCTGCGTCGATCGGGGCGGCCGTCAGGGTGGTGCCGGCGATCGTCGCCGCGCCCATTCCAGCATAGGTGCCAATATGACGCTGCGCCGCCTGTCCGGGTGGGAGCTGTGATCCGGAAACCATAGACGCAAGCGAATCGAGGAGATGGTGTTTGGCCTGCTCTGTTGCGTCGGCCGGGAGGGCGAGAGCCCCGGCCGCGCTCATGTAGGCGCTGAGCGCATTCATTTCCGGCCCTGAAGCGGAGGCTTGCGCGAGGATGCGCGCCGGCGCTATCGTAGCTCCGGCCGTTGCCGCGGCAGTCACGCCGAGAAACCTGCGTCGATTCATCGTTCTTTCCGACGTAGCCCGTTTGCTGCCGCCCGAGTTATTATTGTCACTCTTCTCCCTCGGGCTTTTAATTTTAATCAATGTTTGCTGTCGGCGAGCAGTAGACGTCCGTTAGTAGATTTCGAATTAAACTTGCCCATCTCGGTGCGGCTCCCAGTCACACCTGAGCTGATCGCCTACTGCTGCTGCTTTTCCAGGAAGCTTGTGCGTTGGACGTTCCAGTTCTCGGCCAGCGTCTCCTGTCTTGCCACCTCGGCGTTATAGGCTTCGAGCGCCAGCTGGCGGTCCTCGGCCGTGAACTCCTCATTCTCCGCAATTCCCTCCAGACATCCGAGCAGTGCGTTACTCTTTTCAATATAAGCCTGGATCGCTCCCTGCGTCGCGACCATTTGCTCCATCGTAGCGTCCGCGGCATCCGGAATGGCTGGCATTTCCGCAAATAGGCACCCCGCAGCATCCGTGAGCTGTGCGAGCTGGGGGTCTTGCGGCGACTGAGCTGCTGCAAGGCTGGCATAGCCGAAAGCCAGGAAGGCGACTAAAGAGGCGTGTTTTAGAGACATAATAAGGTTCATTGGGTTTCTCCTGCTCGTGTTCAGACGCCGGTTCTGAACCCGGCGGAAGGCGCACCCTAGCTTCGGACTCGGGGTGAGGTCAAGACGAGTTGTGGAGGCTGCCTGTCCGCGGTGAGACTTTAGAATACGCTAGCGGCAGCGGAGGGCTGAGCGTTGGCTGACCGAGCCAGTGAATACGGGGCGGCGGGTCCGTCCGCAACTGCGGGGCGGATACCGCTTTCGACCGATAGCCGGCCCTGGCTGGAGATGGTGACAGCCCGCTTCAAGCGGGCTGCCAGAGATCAAAGGCAAACCTTCTAGAACGTCAGCGTGCCGGCGCCGCGACTGACGACTTCCAGCATAGCGGGCGCACCGGCGACGGTCGCGCCGTCGATCATGTCTTCCTCCGTATAGCCGCGGACCTTCGCACATGGCGGGCAGACGAGGATCCTGCCGTCATTAGCGAGGAAGCTCCGGATCATGTCACTTATGGGAGGGTCAAATGGATTCAGTCGGGCCACGTCGGCGGCTGCTTTTCGGGCCCAGTCGACACCGGCGGCGACGAGGAATACCGTGACCAGCATGTCGGATGCAGCAGCCGTATTCGCGATGCTCCAGGCCACAGAAGAGCGCTCATCGTCAAGTCCGCGGGAATTCACGATTACAAGTTCTTTCTGCTCGGACATTGTTCTCTCCTTAGTTCAGAAGTTGTGCTAATGAAGTTCAATCACTGCTTTTTGAATGACATAGATTGGATGCGCCTCTGAGATCAGCCGATGCCCTGTCATTCGGCACCAGACAAATATGTCGATGGAGGCGCCAGAGTTACGGGATCTGACTTTGATCATCTCGCCCGGATTCAGCCGCGCAATCCTTTCCTTTAGACCGACAATCAGCTGAGAGCACCCAGCTTCTCCGGCATCCCATTGCTTATTCGTTCTTGGCGCGCAGTTATCTACCATTTCAGTCATCCTTTCTTGCATCACCTGATTCATGTGATGCCACGAGCACGACTGTAGGAGAATTACTGCGGCATTCGGGAAGGCGGAATTTGTAGTCAATCACTACAATTGTTGCAGTAAATTTTATTGATCCGCGATCAGCATTGGGGAGAGGAAAGGGATATGTACCGCATTTCCCATCATTGCGATCCTGATGTTAGCGGTTTCAACAATGGCCATACCTGCGGCACAAGCCCAGGGCCAGAGCTCGCTCGTAGGGACCTGGGAGCTTACGGAGGCGACTGCTCCGGATGGCAGTACCGGTGAGGCTAGTGGCATGCTGGTATTCTCAGGCGGACACTATAGCTGGATTCAAACTTTTGGTAGCGACCGTCCGAGCTACTCGTCGCAGGACGAGGCGACCGACGCGCAAAAAGTTGCTGCTTTCGAGTCCTTCGGCGCTAATGCTGGTAGTTGTACCGTTTCGGGCTCGACGGTAACGCGTGACCCAGCCCTTGCAAAGAACCCCTATGTGTACGCGCCGGGGCGCACGATTGTTGCAACTTTCTCGATTCAGGGCCGCGCACTCACGATAACCGACGCGAATGGCGCGGTCTCAAAATACAGTCGGCTCGATTAACGATTAACGACTAACGACGAGCGGGAGCACTCGTCAGATTCTGCGCGGTGTTCCCGTTTCGCGCCTTGCGACCTTGCACACCGACTGACTGGTAATGGCTAAAGCAGACGCTCGTTAACGGTTAATATTTGGGCTGGCGCATGTCTGGGGCAAGGGTCGAAGAAGCTCGTTCTCGGTCAGATTGTTGCGATTCTCGCCGATGTCGGCGCCATCGCAGGGATCATCTTTGTTTCGATCCGGATTCAACAGAATAAAGAAATTCTGTTGGCCGATGCACAGCGAGCTCGTGCGAGTGCAACGCGCGATCAATACAGAATAATGACGGAGAATCCGGAGATCGCGTTAATACTAGTACGAGATTCGCAGGGTGACGATTTAATGGGCCTGGAGGGGTTTCTAGTGCAGCCCGTTTGGCCCGCCGGCCTAAGCAATCGCGAGTTGGCGTATAGACAGATGGCTCCGGCAGAGCTGAAAATAGCGATAATGGGGCTGCAGCGTTGCTGTTCGACTTTTTCGACTCTGCGGGAAGCAATAGAGCAAGGTGTTTTCTGATCGTGATGATGGAGTTGTCGATTAGATGAAAGAGAGTGCTGTTAATGAATGTTGGCGCTGGGATAAGGCTGTCCGCTAATGGCAGCCGACAGCAGACGTTCGGTCAGGTACGTCAAAGGTCACGAAGGCCATAATGACCTTCAGGTGGGAATATTAATTTTAAGAAGTTGGCGACGCCCTTGACTGCAGGTCGCAAGACCGCAGTAATTGTCCGTCGCACCGTGGAATGAATGATGATGAATAAGCTATGGATCGTTTTTATGCTGTCCCTGCTTCCGGGTCTATCGGCGCGAGCGCAGCAGTTTCCTCCTGGGTTTGTTGATCCGATGCCGTTGCTAACGGCGGCGTCCGAGGAGATTGGCGAGCAGGACTTTCGTTGTGTAACGTTTTCGGGGGCCGGCTACAGCGGTGCGGTAGGGCAGACATTTGAATACGCCGTCAACATCGACTGGCCGCGCATCCCGATGACCAACTACACACGCACCATTAATTGGGAGACCGGAACGAGCATAGAAACCTTTGACCGGGAACCCGGGCTCAACCCCGCCTCCTGGAAGTACGGGCTCGGCTGGATGGGTGGCACGCCCACGCAGAAGAAAACCCGGCAGACCTTTGTCGTGAGCGGTAACACGGCGTGGGCGATCGATGGCGATGGCCCGCCGGTGGCTGCTACGCCTGAAGATGCGGAGCGGTGGCAGCTGGACGTTTGGCTGAATCCCCCAGGGTTTCTCAAGGCGGCTCGTATGCCAGGCGCAAACCCCAAGGCCTTCTGGCGTTGGGAGCAGATCGAGATGGGGCGCGACGGCAACGTCGTGAACCTCACGAAAATGCACGTCGTGTCGATCACGTTGCTGGGCAAGTACCGCGTCGATGCCACGATCAACC
>JAHEEM010000168.1 GCA_024640695.1 Rhodospirillaceae bacterium
GGCGTCGCCGACGGGGACGAGACAGATGATAGGCCCGTCCGTCAGATAGGCGTCGTCAGCGTCGGTGAGTCGGTTCACACGCATGATGGTATGCAGCGTATCGACATAGTCCGCGCCGCCCTTCGAATAGCTCGTCAATGTGTTAGCCAGCTCCCAGCCGCTGATGGCCTCGCTTGCGCGGCGTAGCTCGGCGCGCCCAGCCAGCTGCATGCGGGAGTCGTACTCGAAGTATTCTACCGGCCGGACCTGGGAGCGAACGCTCTGAGCAGTGTCCTGGAGGCCGATCACCAACAGGGCGAGCGGCACCACTGGCATCCATCGCGACATCATCGCACAGAGCTCTGGTGCTGCATCTAGAGACGCCCCGCTGCGGAGATTCGAAACAGCTAGAATTCGACGTTCTCGGAGAAGCCGGCTGTTGCGATGGTGTCGGCGAGGCGTTTTGATCTGTTGGGCGCGAGTCCGTTGTAACGCGCCGTCTCGATTAATCGGGGCTTGCGCGCGGTTACGCGTCAGCGGCGCCGGGCTTTCTGAGTGTGTTCGGGGCCTTGCCGGTCCAGCGCTTGAATGCGCGCGAGAAGTTCGCCTGATCAGAGAACCCGAGCAAATATGCAATCTGGCTCAGGGAGTAGCGCTGCTCTTTGACGAGTTCCTGTGCTAGCGATAGCCGGGTTTCCTCCAGGATCTGTCGATAGCTGACCCCTTCAGTCTTGAGCTGGCGTTGCAGGGAACTCACGCTGCGGTGCAGATTGGCAGCAACGGCAGACTGACTTGTGGTTCCCGACGGCAGTAATGTGAGCAAGAGCTCTCTGACTTTGTCTTGAACGCGCTCGGGATTGAGCGTGGCGAGATATCGCTCGGCTAGCTCGTCATTTCGATAGGCGAGATCGACGTTTCCCGCCGGTAGCGCTTGCCGCAATGCCTCACTGTCGAAATGAATGGTGTCTTCATCCGCTTCGAACTGGACCGGGCAGCGGAAGTAGTCGATGTACTGAGAAATATGCCCGTTATCGTCCCGGCGCAGCGTAACGAGCAGAGGCGCAAAGTGGTTGTCCGTCATCAAGCGGCACATCTTGACGATCACGGCCAAAGCCGCATCGACAGCCTCATCGGCGGGGTCGAGGTTGTCCGTCTCGATCGCCAGCGTAAGTCTCGCTTGCTCGTCGGCCTCGGTGAGCTTGATATGCAGTGCCGAGTTTGCGATCTGCGCATAGCGTTCGATTCGCCGTAGCCCGTCCAGCAGCGTGGAACTGGCGATCCACGATAGGCCGAGTGCGTGGAGTGCCGGCGGCTTGAGCTTCTGTCCGGCGATGAGACCGATGCACGGATCACCGGTCGCCTCGCGTGCCTCATGCCAGAGACGAACCGTGTCACGCATCGGGTAGCGTGCGCCTGGCTTCAGCATCGCGTCCATATCGATGCCAGCCTTACGAAACAGAACACGCGGCTCGCACCCGTAGGGCTTCACTGCGTCCGCTATTGCTGAGGCAGTGGCGGCAAGTGTCGTTGGTTCAAATAACATATCGGAGCCAGCACTTGGTTGGCCGCTCCGCGCGAGCGGTAGCGCCGCATTAGACGCAAACGTTAAATGTGAGTCAATTCACCCATCAACAGCTCCGCATACCCGCCGGGCCGCGGCGGCCCACCGTCCAGCACCTGCACGGCAGTGCAGCGGCCGAGGTCAACGTAGCGCCGCATTGCCGAGCTCTCTCCGTGGGACAGCGCATGATACGCCGCATCGACCGTGGCTGCGCCAGGGCCATGCTCGCTGAGCTTGAGGAGGTACAGGAGCAGGGGCAGCGTGTCCACGCTGGCTCCATGTGCTCGCAGCAGAGCATCGAAAATGCCCAAGCTAAAGGCATCGAGCTTGTCACCGTTGACGTCGGTCCGCTCGACGACCTCCTGATAGTAATCCCGCGCTCGGCCCTGCTCACTGAGTCGGAGCAACAGGCCAGCCTGCAGCAGATTATCCGCTCTCTGAAGATCCCAGTGCGCCATCGATGCAAACTGAGTTTTTGGTGCGGTCAAGAGCTGATTTCTACGACATCGGCGCCGTGTCGCTTGCACCAATGCACGGCGGCGACAATCAGCTGATCCGTGGCCAGGTTGCGCGCATGCTCCACGTAGTGCACGCGCCCGTCTGAAAATTCGATGACGATGCGGTCCGCTTCGGCGTGAACGACGGCGCGGGGCTTGGGTACGTCCTGCATCGCATCGCGCAAGTCTTTTGGTGCTATGGTCCCCGGCTGGATTCTCTGCTGCATGACTCACTCCTCGGTAGTCGGTATGCATAGCAGAATAGTGATCCGCGCGTTCCGGGTCTTGTCCGGAAGCCGCAGGAATTTATCGAATCGCGTCGATATGCGCAGAACCCAGACGGTCGCGGCTAGGGATGGGCCGTTTCGGCGGCTAAGACCTGCGGCAGCGTTCGCTCTGCCGAGGCACCGACGACCGGCGTAATAGGCAACTCGGTGCTGCACGGTTCAAGCAGCTGCGGCGCCGTCATAGGTTAGCGTCGCCGCATCCCGCCGCCCGCTCCTCCAGCCCGCCCCTGGAAGCTCTGCGCGCGCCGTGCGCCTTGTTGGCGAGCTTGAAAATCGCGCTCGAGCTGGGGTCGGGGTGCCGACGGCCGCTGCTGGTTAGAGCCGAGATCGGAACGTCTCTGTGCGGGTTGCCGGACGCCTGTCTGCGCTGTGCTCGGTATCGCCGTAGCGGCGCGATCGAGGTTTGATGGCTGGCGCCATTGGCCGTTACTACGCTGGCTCCAGTTACCGTTCGTCCCGCGCTGGTAAATATTCCCAGATCGATCGGTCAGCACGTCATTGCGTGCGGCAGTTGCGGGCTGCCCTTGCCGGCCGCTGGCAAGCGTCGGGCGAGCCGCGTTTCTCGCGTTGTTTCCGGGGCGGTTATAGAGATTGGGGCGTGCCTCCGGACGATTACGGCCGCCGATGTTGATGCTGTTGTCGACATTGATGTTGATATTCGTCTTGCGATACCCGCCATAGACGATCGGTCGTGGATATGGGCGGTAACCGCCGACGCCCCACCAGCTACCGGAGCTGGCAAACGTGAAGCGGAATGGACCACTGGTCCAAGATACCCCGACGCCCCAGCCGGTCCAGGGGTTATATCTCACGTGGAAGCCCCAGGTCGGATAGCGCGGATAGTAGTAAGGCCCGTACCAGGGCGAGTAATACCAACCAGTCCCGTAGACAACCGTGCCGCGGTAGTAATAGCTGCCGTAATACCCCGGCGTGTAGCCGACATAGACCACTTCGGGTGTCACGTCGTAGACCTTGACGTAGGTCACGTTGTAGTGCGGGTTCGATGCAGGAATTTCGTAGATTGCAGCGGGGATTTCCGTGGCCACGCTCCACGGGCCCGTGGCACTGTTGGCGACATACCAGACCCCGTCATCGCAGGCGTAGTAAAGATTGCCGTAGCGAAACACAGCCGCCACCGTATTCTGTGCGTACTCGACTTGAATGTCTTCAATCGGTGCAAAGTCGGGATCACCGTCATACTGGACGCTGAACGAGCTATCGTCGCGGTTGATCGCGGCTGTCTGCGGGATGGAGTTTTCCAGGAGTGCGTCGCGCGCCTGGGGTGTCCCGGCAACCTGGCTCAGAACAGCGCCGTTGACCGAGTCCGCCGGTATATCCCGAAAGGCTTCCGGCAGCTCGTCATTCGGCAGATGCGACCAGGCTAGCTCGCCGATCAGGCCTTCGCCGCGATACCAGCGTCCGGATAGCAGCAAATAGTAACGTTGTGTCGACAGCTCGAGAAATGCGTCGCTGTCGGTATTGTCCATGTATAGGAGGTTCATACCCTCGACGGGCGTCCAGGACGGCGCACCGTCGGAGACCACTAGCTCGGTCGGCTCGGTTGCAACGATGATCGTTACATTGTTCAGGTCTGCTTCGTCATCCTCGGCGGGCTCGACTAGGCCAGCAATGGCTGACGGCACCTGCGCCGCTGCGGACCACGGCCCCGTTGCGGCAGAGGCTCGGTACCATGCGTTGCTGCCAACGTAGAGATAGTAATCTCGTCCATCTTCGACGATCAGGAATGGTGAGTTGACGACGCGTTTGTACGAGGTGCCTTCGAGGTCCTGAAGATCAGGCTCGCCGTCGATCGTCACTAGAATCGCCGGCTCCGTCGAAAGAAGAATCCGTGGTGGTTCGTGTCTGAGTTCGGCCTCAGCAAGACCGGCAGCTTCGACCTCGAGATCCGCCAATAGCTCATCTACGGAGATCGTGAAACTCGAGCCTTCTATTTCGGACTCGATGAATTCGGCTAGCGCGTCGAGATCCTCATCGCTTGCGTCTGCGAAGCGAACCTCGCCGAGATCGACTTCGCGAATAACGCCCGTCCGCGTATCGCGATCGGTGTCGATGCGCGCTGTAAGCCAAACGGCTCCGAACACCGGCACGTTACCGGACGTCGGTCGACTCACGGACACCGCGGCACGGCCCTCGATAATGTTACCGGTAAAATCCTCGACTTGAGGCTGATAGATTACGACGACCGACCCATCCGCAGCGACCAATTCCTGAGGCCAGCTGATTTCCTGTGCCCGTGTTCCTGCTGCAGCAATAAGCAGCACGATCAACGAAGTACTGGCTCGCAATTCTCTGTCCTGTCACGCGTGGATGGTTATTCTAAACGATCGAAGGGAGCGGGATCCTCCCTTGGAGCTCCAGGGCTGGGCTGCGCGGAGCCCCGCTTAACGCCGGCCCGGCAGCGTTGGCGGACTCATGAGGGTCTCGACTTATTGTACTAAAGGTTTAAGCCGATCTTGCTGCGTGCCAGATGCGCGGCGGATTCGCTGCGCTCCTTTGTATAGATATGCCGCCCGGGTTTGTATAAGTCGACCCGCTAGCGCAATGCGGTTATCATCATGGGCTAACTGGCCGGCGGAACTCTTCCATCTGGCTTCTTCGAAATACTTTCCCAAAACTTTTTCAACACATGTGAGTTCATCGTGATCCGACGCGTATTAGTTCTGAGCGGCCTGTGGATACTTTCCACGGTGCCTGTCTTCTCCCAGGAGCGCCCCAATATCCTGATCATCTGGGGCGACGATGTCGGCTGGTTCAACGTCAGCGCCTACAACCGCGGCATGATGGGTTACCAGACGCCCAATATCGATCGTATCGCTAACGATGGCGCGGTATTTACGGATTGGTATGGACAGCAAAGCTGCACCGCCGGTCGATCGGCGTTCATCACGGGACAGAGCCCGTTTCGCACCGGACTGCTGAAGGTAGGCCTACCGGGCGCCGAAGAAGGTCTCTCCGAGCTGGACCCGACGATCGCCGGACTCTTAAAAAATCATGGCTACATGACCGCGCAGTACGGCAAGAACCATCTTGGCGATCTTGACGAGCATCTGCCGACGAATCACGGCTTCGACGAATTCTTTGGCAATCTCTACCACCTCAACGCCGAGGAGGAGCCGGAGAGCCCGGACTATCCGCAGAATCCGGAGTTCAGGGAGCGCTTCGGTCCGCGCGGTGTGATTCGATCGACCGCCGACGGCAGCATCGAGGACACGGGACCGCTGACGCGCCTGCGCATGGAGACCGTCGATGAGGAAGTCACCGCGGGTGCAATCGACTTCATGGAGCGCGCCGTGGCGGCCGACACGCCGTTCTTTCTGTGGTGGAACTCGACGCGCATGCACGTCAATACACATCTGAAGCCCGAGTCGGACGGCGTCACGGGTCTCGGCGTGTACGCCGACGGCATGGTCGAGCACGATGGTCACGTCGGTCAGTTGCTCGATAGGCTCGAGCAATTGGGCATCGACGACAACACGATCGTCATGTACTCCTCCGATAACGGCGCCGAGATTTTCCTCTGGCCCGACGGCGGCATGACGCCGTTCCGTAACGAGAAGAACTCGAACTGGGAAGGCGGCTACCGCGTCCCGACGCTGATCAAATGGCCGGGCGTAATCGAGCCCGGCACCATATACAACGACGTGTTCTCGCATGAGGACATGCTGCCGACGATCATGGCCGCGGTCGGCGACGCCGACATCAAAGAAGAGCTCCTCGAAGGTCACGAGGCGATCGGCAGAGACTACCGAGTGCATCTCGACGGCTACAACCTGATGCCCTATTTCAACGGTGACGTCGAGCAAGGCCCGCGGCAGGAGTTCTTCTACTGGACCGATGACGGCCAGCTCGCGAACCTGCGCTACGGCCGCTGGAAGATGGTTTTCATGGAGCAGCGTGCACATGGGTTTGCCGTGTGGCAGGATCCGCTCGTCACATTGCGCGTGCCGAAGCTGTTCGATCTTCGCGGTGATCCATTCGAGCGCGCCGAGCACGACGCCGAGAACTACAACATTTGGCGTTTCGACCGGGCGTATTTGATACTTCCGGCTGTTGCCTACGTCTCGCAGCATCTCGCCACGTACCAGGATTTCCCGCCGCGGCAGGCCCCCGGCAGCTTCAACTTGACGCGCGTGCTGGAGACGCTGCAGCGCAATCCCGCTACCAACTGAGGCCTTCATTCTGACAGTCGCCGGCGCCTGAGGATGGCGCCGGCGTTCTCTGGATGGCGTCTGCCAACGTATAGAGTTGCTTCGATCCGTTGTATTGCATCGGCATACGTCGCCTCGCATGTTTTGGCCCAGGATACCCGAGCCCCCCGGCTGACTATGCAGATCACAGTCGATCAGGGGCGTGGTGACCTGCCTACGCGCTACTACGACCGCCTGTCCGAGGGCGGCTTCCGTTATCTCTGGGAATCGGGAGTCGTCTATCGCGATGCGCATCACGCGCACGCCAATACCGAGACGATCGTCGGTCACACAACGTTGGCGACGGTAAAGGGATGAGAATTCCTTAGAGATGAAATTGTCGTGGGCATTGTCGGGTGCTCCGAGGCTCAAGTGGCGCCAAGTTATTGGATTGTTCCCCATCTCTGCAACGGATTTCGGCGCTACGTCTAGCCGACGATCGACTGCCAGTTCAGCGTCACCATAGTCTTGCGGCCTTTCGAGCTGGGCAGTCTGGTCACGCGGTCCGGGCCAGCCAATCGCAGCGTTATGATGAATGCGGCGACCGTGCTCGCCTGTGGGGAAACGCTCGATCGGCCGCGTCTGCAGCACTATCTAGCTACCG
>JAHEEM010000018.1 GCA_024640695.1 Rhodospirillaceae bacterium
GAGCCACATCGCAGCGAGCAGCGATGTGGCTTCGCAACGTGTCCTTTTTGCAGGGATTGACCGCAGAGACCAGTGATGCATGCGTCGTTCCAGGCACAGCTTCTTCGTGGAAGAAAAGCCAAGGCGAGTTAGTCTACACGCTTTCATTTCGTCCCGAAGAGCTCTGGTCAAACGGCGAGGCCGAGTATCTAGCAGCGCGTTTGAAGAACAAGGTCAATCCAGCGACGGCTTCGACGTAAATGGATTATTAACGTTTATTGAGATATCACGACCATCCGATGGCGAGACTTTCGCGAGAGCATCGAATCTCGAGTACGATAAGCGAATCGGCATGATCGCCCATTAAACCGGGTCTCAACCGGCGCCGAGCCCTGATAGAACGTCCGGAGCGGCTTGTCCTCGATGCTTATCCAGTTATTCCGGTGTGCTTGTGCACCAACAAACCTCTGGCAAAGCCTCCCGTGCACGGCTTTCGCGCCGGCATCCTGGATTACGATCAGTCGAGGCACTTCCCCGCCGGACGGAACTCCGGCCGACTCCATGCTGTCTTGCTGACTAGCCAAAGACTCGATAGGGCCCCGAAAATGAAGAGTTCGAATCTCGCCTTCTGCATGCTCATCATGGCCTCTGCCGCCTTAGCCGCCGACGATGAGTTTGACATCCCATTCGAAGAGTTCGTGCTCGAGAACGGCTTACGCGTGATCGTGCACGAGGACCGCAAGGCGCCTATCGTGTCAACGACGCTCTGGTACCACGTGGGATCCAAGAACGAGAACACCGGCAAGACCGGCTTCGCTCATCTGTTCGAGCACCTGATGTTCAATGGCAGCGAAAACCACAACGAGGAGTACTTCACCCCGCTGCAGGAAGTGGGCGCTACGAGCATCAATGGCACGACAGATAATGACCGAACGAATTATTTTCAGACGGTGCCAACAACCGCGCTCGATCTAGCACTGTGGCTCGAATCTGATCGTATGGGGCATCTTCTCGGGGCGATCGATCAAGAGAAGCTCGACGAGCAGCGGGGTGTGGTACAGAACGAGAAGCGGCAACGCGAAAACCAACCCTACGGTAAGGTGTTCGATTACATCGCGAGCAACCTGTTCCCCGAGGGCCACCCCTATTCCTGGCCGGTCATCGGCTCCATGGAGGATTTGGACGCCGCTAGCCTGGACGACGCGTACGAGTGGTTTCGAACCTACTATGGTCCCAACAATGCGACCCTGGTTCTCGCCGGAGACGTTGATGTTGCAACAGCCAGAGAGAAGGTCGAGCGTTATTTCGGCGACATCCCGGCGGGCCCGCCTCTGGCACGGCTGGAAACGTGGATACCGGAGCTGACTAGCCACCGCCGAGTCACGATGCAAGACCGCGTGCCGCAGGCCCGAATCTATAAAGTCTGGCCGATTCCGGAATGGGGCAACGTCGAAGCCGAGCGGCTCATGCTCGCCGACGCCGCGTTAACGCAAGGAAAAACGTCGCGGCTCTATCAGCGGCTGGTCTACGAAGAGCAGGTTGCGACGGACGTCGGCGCCTACGCATTTATGGGCGAGATTGCCGGAGCCTATGTCGTATGGGCCACGGCGCAGCCTGGCGGCGACCTCGGCGAGGTCGAACGCCTGCTCGACGAAGAGATCCGGCGCTTCCTTGAGACCGGGCCCACGCGTACCGAGCTCGCGCGCGGAGCCATGGACCGCCGCGCCGGGTTTATCCGCGGTATCGAGCGTGTCGGCGGATTCAGCGGCAAGTCAGGCATTCTCGCCGAGAGCGCCGTGTTCGGCGGCAGCCCGGACGCCTATAAAGAGTCTCTGCGCATCGTCGCCACTGCGCGACCGAGCGAGTTGCGCGATACCGCAAGGCGCTGGTTGTCGGGCCCCGCGCTTGCCGTGGAGGTACAGCCATTCGAGGAGCGTGGCGTGGCGCAGGAGAGCGTCGATCGCTCCACCCTGCCAATGCCGCAATCCTTTCCCACCGCGCAGTTTCCTGCGTTCGAGCGCGGCGAGCTCAGTAACGGCATGCGCGTCGTCGTTGGCCGCCGCGCCGCAGTTCCGGTGGTGAGTTTCTCCCTGCAGCTCGACGCCGGCTATGCCTCAGACCAGTTTGCAACGCCTGGAACCGCCAAGCTCGCGATGGACATGCTCGACGAGGGCACGGCTCGCTTGAACGCCCTCGAGATCAGCGAGCAGCTCGCCCAGCTGGGCGCCAATCTGAGTTCGGGGTCGAACCTGGACTTCTCCAGCGTAAGCCTGTCGGCCTTGGCCGAGAATTTGCCGCAGGCGCTTCAGATTTATGCGGACGTCATTCTGAACCCGGCTTTTCCCGAGCAGGAGCTCGACAGGCTCAAACGACTGACGATCTCTGATATCCAGCGCGAGCAGGTCACGCCGCTTTCGATGGCTTTGCGCGTCTTTCCACGGCTCATCTATGGCGAGGGTCACGCCTACTCCCTGCCGATGACCGGTTCCGGCACAATCGCCAGCGTCTCGGCTATTACGCGCGAGAATCTGTTTGCGTTCCACTCAACGTGGTTCAAACCGAACAATGCCACGATGATCGTCGTCGGCGACACCACCATGGCGGAGATACAGCCGCAGCTCGAAGCGCTGTTCGCAGGCTGGGCCCCGGGCGCGACTCCCACCAAGCAGCTTGGCGAGGTCGAGCTACCGGCCGCACCGCGCGTGATCCTCATCGACCGGCCCGGATCAGAACAGAGCATCATCATCGGCGGGCAGCTGATTGCGCCCAGAGCCGACGAGCGCGACCTCGCCGTCGAAGCCGCAAATGACGCGTTCGGCGGGAGCTTCACGTCGCGCATCAACCTGAACCTGCGCGAGGACAAGAGCTGGTCCTACGGCGTTCGTTCGCTCATCGTGGACACGATGAGGCAGCGCCCGTTCCTCGTTTACGCGCCGGTGCAGACCGACAAGACCGCACCGTCGATGGTCGAGCTCGACCGGGAGTTTCGGGAGCTCGTAAGCTCGCGACCCGTCACCGACGCCGAGGTCCAGACCTCGAAGCGTCGTAGCACGCTGACCTTGCCCGGGCGATGGGAAACTGCCGGCGCGGTTGCCGGCGATATTGCAGAGCTCGTGCGATTTAGCCTGCCGGATGATTATTGGGATACGTACGCGAGCCTCATAGATGCGCTCGAGGCGCCTGGAGTCAATGCGGCCGCGCGCTCGGTGTTCGCGCCGGATCAACTGACCTGGGTGGTCGTGGGCGATCGGCAGCGCATCGAAGATGAGATCCGAGCCCTCGATCTTGGCTCGATCAGCATCGTGGATGCGGACGGAAACCGCATGGACTAGCCACCGCGCGGGGTCTTGAAATGACCAGCATCGTGTGGAAAATTCCGCCACTCGCCGGTGACTGTAATGGGCCGGCAAGAATTGCGATCTTATTAGGATGCGTCCGATGATCGATTGTCAGAATCTCGTCAAGCACTTCGGGCCGCTGCTTGCCGTCGATAACCTCAGCTTTCAGGTCGCACCTGGCGAGGTACTCGGCTTTCTGGGGCCCAACGGAGCTGGTAAGAGCACAACGATGCGGATTATCGCCGGCTTCCTGCCGGCGTCATCCGGACGCGTCACGGTCTGCGGCCACGATATCGTGGCCGACTCCATCACCGCCAAGCGCTGTATCGGCTACCTGCCCGAGGGCGCGCCCAGCTACCCGGAAATGACCCCGCGCTCCTTTCTCGACTTCATCGCGGACATCAGAGGCATGCACGGCCAGGCGCGCAGCGCCCGTCTGAAGGAAATTTATGGCCTATTGCACCTGGAGAACGTCCTCGAGCAGAGTATCGATACCCTCTCGAAGGGCTACAAGCGGCGCGTCGGACTGGCCCAGGCCCTGCTGCACGATCCCGAGGTGCTGATCCTGGATGAGCCCACGGACGGCCTCGATCCGAACCAAAAACACGAGGTTCGCCAACTCATCAACGCGATGGCCAAGAACAAAATCATCATCATCTCGACGCATCTGCTCGAGGAGGTCGATGCGCTGTGTAACCGCGCTATTATCATCGCCCACGGACGAATTCTCGCGGACGACACGCCAGCAAATCTGGAAGCGAGATCGAAGTTTCATAATGCAGTATCCCTGAAGCTTACCGACAGTAGCGCGCTCGAGCAGGTCAGGAGCGAGATCGAGACGCTTGCGGAAATCGAGCACACCGAGATCGATGTCAACTCAGGCAGGCTGACAGCCTTCCCCGCTCCCGGGCGCATGCCACTGACAGCGATTAACGAGCTTGCCGGCGCGCGTGGCTGGAAGTTTTCAGAGCTGCACTTGGAGTCGGGGCGACTGGACGAGGTCTTCAGGACCATTACCGGGGGCGCGAGCGCATGAATAGCGCAATAGCCGTGATGCGGCGTGAGCTGAAAAGTTACTTTCTAACTCCCGTAGCGTATGTGTTCATCGTGATCTTTCTGATCCTGAGCAACACTTTTACGTTTTATCTGGGCAGTTTCTATGAACGCGGCCAAGCCGACCTGATGCCGTTCTTCAATTTCCATCCTTGGCTGTACTTGTTTCTGGTGCCGGCTCTGAGCATGCGTTTATGGGCCGAGGAGCGAAAATCCGGCAGCATCGAGCTGCTCATGACGCTGCCGATCGGGCTCTGGCAGGCGGTCGTCGGCAAGTATCTCGCGGCATGGATTTTCACCGCGGTAGCGCTCGCCCTGACCTTCCCGATGTGGATTACCGTGAACTATCTAGGTGATCCGGACAATGGCGTCATCTTTGCCGCTTACCTGGGCAGCCTCCTCATGGCCGGTGGTTTCTTGGCGGTCGGCTCGTGTATCTCGGCGGCGACCAAGAATCAGGTCATCGCATTCATACTCTCCGTTGTTGCCTGTTTCGTGCTGCTGCTCGCAGGTTTCTCGATGGTGCTCGATCTGTTCTCCGGCTGGGCGCCGCAAACCCTCGTCGATACGGTGGCAAGCCTGAGCTTCCTCACGCATTTCGAGAGCATCAGCAAAGGCGTTATCGATATGCGTGATCTGGTGTATTTCACGCTACTAATCGGCGTGATGCTTTATGCGAATGCAATCGTTCTCGAACTGAAGAAAGCGGACTGAGCGCGGTAGGGTGGGGACATGACGACACGACAGCAGCGCAATATCGGACTTACGGCCCTGCTACTGCTTGCGCTGGGTTTCATTGCCGCACTCGTCGCCAGTAACACGCTACTGCGCGGGATGCGCATCGACCTGACGGAGAATAATCTCTACACGATATCACCGGGTACTCGCCGCGTGCTGCAGAGCATCGACGAGCCAATCAATCTTTACTACTTCTTCTCGGACCGAGAAACCGCCGATATTCCGTTCCTTCGTACTTATTCGACCCGTGTTCGTGAAATGCTCGAGGAATTCGTCGCGCAATCCGACGGGAGACTGATACTGCAGATTATAGATCCCCTGCCGTTCTCAGAGGACGAGGATCGTGCGACGCAGTTCGGACTGGAGCCGGTGAATCTCGGCTCCCTCGGTGAGTCGATCTTCTTCGGGCTTGCCGGCTCGAACAGCGTTGGCGGCGAGCAAACGATCGGCTTCTTTCAGCCCGATAAGGAAGCCTTTCTAGAATACGACCTCGCGCGGCTCGTCTACAGCCTGGCCAACCCCGACAAACCGGTTGTCGGGCTGCTGGCGGGCGTCTCGATGACTGCGGGCTTCGATTCGCAGCTGCAGCGAGTTACCGAGCCCTGGGTCATAACCACGCAGGCCCAGCAGCTGTTCGACATCCGCAACCTGACGCCCGGACAGACCGACGTCGATCCGGAGATCGATATTCTCTGGATCGTTCATCCGCAGAATCTCGCCCCCTCCATGCTGTACGCGATCGATCAGTTCGTGCTGCGCGGCGGTAGGGCGTTTATATTCGTCGACCCGTTCGCTGAGATCGATATTGCCAACGCCGACCCGACGGGGATGGCGATGGGCAGCTCATCCGACCTTGCGCAGCTCTTCAACGCCTGGGGCATCGACTTCTCGGCCGACGAGGTCGTCGCGGACAACCGGCTCGCGCTGTCGGTCAGCGGCGGCTTCGGCGCCCGCCCAGTGCGACATCTCGGCCTCCTCGGCTTGACCGCGGAATCGATGGACGCCGAGGATGTCGTCACGTCCGGCCTGACCTCGGTCAATCTCGGCACAGCCGGCTACTTCAGCCGCCGCGACGATGCAGAAATAGCGCTCGTCCCCCTGCTCGTGTCGAGCAACGAAGCCGCGGCACTTCCCGCCAGCCAGTTTCAGTTCCTCGCCGACCCGAGCTCGCTGCTGGATGAGTTCGCGCCGACCGGCCAAACCTACGTTCTGGCCGCAAGAGTCGAGGGTCCGCTGCGCACGGCGTTCCCAGATGGCCCGCCGCAACCGGAAAGCGAGACCACCGATGCGGCCCCGCCGCCGGCGCAGTTAATGTCCACCGAGGCGGCGAACATCATTCTCATTGGGGATGTTGATGTGCTCAGCGACAGGCTCTGGGTGCAGGCTCAACGCTTTCTGGGCCAGCAGATCGTGACGCCGTTCGCGAACAATGGCGACTTCATCGTTAACGCCTTGGACAATCTAGCGGGCAGTGCCGAGCTCATCGGCATCCGGGCGCGTGCAAGTTTCTCCCGCCCCTTTACGACAGTCGATGAGCTGCGCCGTGAGGCCGATGCGCAATTCCGGCAGACGGAGCAGCAACTTCAGGCGCAGCTCGATGAGACGGAGGCGCGACTTGGCGATCTGCAGGAAGCGCGCACCGATCAGGGCTCCCTGCTCATGAGTCCCGAGCAGCAGGCAGAGATTCAGCGCTTTCTCGGCGAGCAGGTTCGCATCCGCAGCGAGCTTCGTGCTGTGCGCCGCAATCTCGATAGCAGCATCGAGCAACTAGGCACCCGACTTCGGATAATCAACATTGGACTCGTGCCGTTACTGCTCAGTATCGCAGCGCTCGCCGTGGCGCTGGTGCGCCGGCGGCGACTAGGAGTGCGGCGATGAATAGGCGAGCGCTCGCGTGGCTCGCAGCCGGTTTGGGCGCGCTCGTCGTGCTCGCGATGATAGGTCAACGGCAAACCGCTCCGACGACCTCCAGCGTCGACTCCATGTTCCTACCCGCGCTCATGGACTCGCTCGATGACGTCGATAGTGTCGCGATCGTTGCAGCAGGCAGAACAACAGTTGCAACGTTGGATCGAGGCCCGGAGGGCTGGACCGTGCGCGAACGAGACGGCTATCGCACCGACTTAACTAAGATACGCCATACGCTGTTGAGCCTCGCCGAAGCCAACATCGTCGAGGCGAAAACCGCAAACCCGGCGTTGCATACGATGCTCGGCGTCGAGGATATCGACGCGACGGACGCCACGGGACTGGCTGTGACGCTCTCCGGCCCGGCGACACCGATCAGCATCATCATTGGCAATTCTGCCGGCGATTACCGCCGCTACGTCCGGCGCGCCGGGGAGCCGCAGAGTTATCTGATCAACCGCGATCCAGAGGTCGGTGAGGCGGCAGCGGACTGGCTCGACACGGCCGTGATCGATCTGCCGGCGGCGCGGGTGCGCTCGGTGACGGTTACGCATCCGGACGGCGAGGTGGTCCGGGCCTCCAAGACGAGTGCGGAGCAACAGAATTTTGCCGTCGAAGCCATCCCCGAGAACCGATCTTTGCTCTACGATAGCGTGGCAAATGTAATGGCCAGCGTGCTCCAGGATCTCACGCTCGAAGACGTAGAGCGCGCCGGCGACGGCGATGAGGCAGAGACGGTCACCGAGATTACTACCTTCGATGGCCTCGTGCTCACGGTGCGCGGCCTGGAGCGTGCGGACGGAACCTGGATTCGCTTTTCCGCCAGCCCGGCGTCGGAGCAGCAGGTAGCGGGACAAGCTGCGGGTGACGTCGACCCGGCCGCCGAAGCCCAGGCACTCAACGCCCGTCTCGGCAGCTGGCGGTTCCGGATCCCAGCCTACAAGTTCGAGCAGCTCACGCGCCGCATGGACGACCTGCTGCAGGCCCAAGCATAGGCCAGCACAGCAAGGCTACATACTCGAAGTCAACCAGCGACCGCCGCGTCGAGATTCAGCCCCGTAATAATCAGCGCCAGGCCGATCGCGACTATCGCGCCGGCGACCCACCAATAGCGGCCAGGATGCGCGGCGCGCTCGGCCCGCTGACGGAAGGCATAGTAGCCCTCCGTCAGCGTGAAAATTCCAAAACCGATGCACAGCCAGGCGAGCGCGAACCAAGCAAAGTCGGTCATTTCCGTATCACATACATCGATGTCGTCTTCATCCGTGAAAATCCGGCCTGCAGTCCGATGAAATAAGAGCTCAGCACAGATCCATTGAGGCTGCCGATGTGGTTTCGTGGAATCACATTGGTCACCATCGACAGGTGTCCGGTCCTTCGAGATTGCATGTCACGCAAATAATTTTGATGCGAGGCGTCATCAAGTAGAAAGCCGCCGAAAACCTCGTCCCACGTGCAAGATGGGCACATCGTAAAATCGGCGTACAGACTCCGAGCGACGGCTTGTACGGCTCCGCAGTCGTAATAGAAGCCCGAGTACCGGCAATACGTCTCGCCTATCGTGCGGAAGTTTTCCGCGAAGCGGTCGCATCCAGATTCTGCAGCCGATCGCCCGACCATACTCGCGACCGTGATGCCCGCGCCATACAAACCGGCACCGACCCAGCTGCTCGCGGCTCCCAGGGTTCGCGCTACACCATAGCCGGTGGCGCCGCCAACGAAACCTCCGACAACCGCGCCGACCTGCTCGCAGGACTGAGCGGCTGCGTGATTCGCCCATAAACCTCCACATAGCAGCAATATCGCAATCCGTTGCATGATAGCCCTCCTTGAAAGTTGATACGCTCAGGGCCAGTCTCACCCGCAGATGATCAGCGCGCGACTCGCAAATGCGGGCAGTCAAGCGAGTTACGCGGTTACATTGCGTACCCGGTCGGCTCCGGCTTCCTTGACCATCCGTCGCGTCGTTACCGCTACGATGACAGGAGGGCTAAAGTGACGATGAATGAAACGACCGCTCGGCCACTAGCCGCACGCTACGTTGAGCGTATCTTCGCCGCGCGCGTCTACGATGTCGCGATCGAATCGCCGCTCGACTTTGCGCCGGCCTTGTCGATCCGAACGGCGAACCGGGTCTTCCTCAAGCGCGAGGATCTTCAGCCAATCTTCTCTTTCAAACTGCGCGGAGCGTACAACAAGATCTCGCGGCTTCCAGCCGAGGCGCTCGCTCGCGGAGTGATCTGCAGCTCGGCCGGGAATCACGCGCAGGGCGTCGCCCTAGCAGCGCACAAGCACAATTGCCGTGCCGTCGTCGTGATGCCGATTACCACACCGCCCATCAAGGTCCGCGCAGTCGAGGCTCTCGGCGGTGAAGTGATTCTTACCGGCGATACCTACGACGACGCGAGCGCCCACGCGGAGATACTCGCGGTACGCGAGGAATTGACAGTGGTCCACCCTTTCAGCGATCCCGACGTCATTGCCGGGCAGGGAACGATAGCGCTCGAGTTGAGCCGTCAGTTGGCTCAAGCGCCGGACGCTGTCTTCGTTCCGGTTGGCGGTGGCGGTTTGATCGGGGGTATCGGCGCGCTGATGAAGCACATCTATCCCGGGGTCAAAGTTATCGGCGTGGAGCCCTTCGAGTCACCATCAATGCATGAGGCGCTGCGGCACGGCGGACCGGTAAGACTCGATCACGTCGGCATCTTCGCCGACGGTGTCGCCGTGCGCCGCGTCAGCGAAGAAACCTACCGGCTCGCGCGCGAGGTTGTCGATGAGATCATTCTCGTGGACACGGACGAGATCTGCGCGGCGATCAAGGATATCTTCGAGGACAGCCGTGTAATCATGGAGCCGGCGGGCGCACTCGGTGTCGCCGGTCTGAAGCGATACCTGGAGCAGCACGAGTTTTGCGACCGGGTCTTCGTCGCCATCAACAGCGGCGCCAACATGAATTTCGACCGACTCCGCCACATCTCCGAGCGCGCCGAGATCGGCGAGCACCGGGAAGCCCTGTTCGCCGTCGAGATTCCCGAGCGACCTGGCGCTTTCCGCGCGTTCTGTGAGACGGTTGGCACCCGTAACATCACTGAGTTCAACTACCGCTATTCTGACCAGGAGAATGCCAAGATTTTCGTTGGTGTCGGCCTGCGCGACGGGCGCCGCGAGGCCGCTGCGCTCATTGCCGCGCTCGAAGCGGCCGGGTATCGTGTGCTTGACCTCACCGAGAACGAGCTCGCCAAGATTCATGTGCGGCATATGGTCGGCGGCCGTGTCGCGAGCCTCGCTGATGAGGTGCTGTATCGCTTCGAGTTCCCCGAGCGTCCCGGTGCGCTGTTGAAGTTCTTGAGCGCCATTGGCGACCGCTGGAACATCAGCCTGTTTCACTACCGCAACTACGGCTCAGACTACGGCCGGGTCCTGGCTGGCGTGCAGATTCCTGCGGCGGATACGGCCGAGTTTGCCCATCACCTGGAAGGCCTGGGCTACGCGCACTGTGACGAAACCCGGAATCCTGCATACCAGCTTTTCCTCGGCGCTGCTTCATAATCGCCCGCGATGCCGCCGAGCGGCAGCGCTTCGACGCTGCCCGATTCTGCGAGGCCGTTCCGTTTTGGATCGTCGCACCAAGCAAGTGGTGCGCGCACGGCTCGGCTTTGCTTACTTGGGCGGGCATCGAGGAGCCGCGGCCGCAGTCTCTCAGGCTGCTTCGATGTGCTGGAGCTTCGCCGGCTGGGGTAACCGGTAGAAATAACAAAGCTCGTTTCTAAGCGCCGCTGGATCCGCGCTGCTGGAAAGCTGCGGCACGAGCTTCATGCAGTACTTACCAGCATATCGATTCGCCGATCGATAGCGATCGAGCTCCGCGGGGCCGAGTCGCGAATCGAACTTCGGGAGATCGAACAGACAGCTGTGCAGATTTGCCGGCAGACGCTCGCCCTGTTGTCGAAGCAGCAGCGCCGTGCCGATGAATTTGTCCACCTCCGCCTGCAGCTCCATCTCCAAAAGCGTCACGGATTTCTCGAGTACGGCGTTCCAGACGTAGTACAAAAAATGACTCACCCCCTCCAAAGCAGTCAAAAAATCCTCGAGGTTATCCTGGCTCAAGCAGCTCGCGGGGTTGTTCTCAGCCAGGCGGCGCACCAGCTCGGCATCGAGATAGAGCGCAACGGCGGCCTCGCCGGCGTCCTCCGCGATTAGGAGCTTCTCATCCAGATGGCGTCCGTCCGAATCCAGAGCAGCTGCAAGGCGAGCGTCGGTCAACAGAAAATCGTACACATCGTAGCGCACATCAAGCGCGTAGAGCTCGCTCAGCAAGGTCTGTAGCTGGCCGAGCACCATCCTAGAACCTAGTGCCGGGCTCGGCCGTTCAATGTCGTGTTCGGCTCTATGCCCATGCGCCGCAGCAACCGCTCCGCGCGCCGGCTGCCGGTACGCAGCCAGATGTCATAAAGCCTCAGAACATCGCGCTCAGGGTGTCCCTGCGCCTGCGCACGAATATCGGCGAGCACATCCACGAACTCCTTGAACTTGCAGGAAAGCTCGCCGAAGACCGGCCCGAACGCAGAGCCGCGCGGAGTACGCACAATCTCGCGCGACAGTGAGCGGTACGCACCCCCACCCATCGAGATGTAGTAGTCAACATCCACGATCTTATCCGCGAGCCCCTCGGCAAAGAACCCTGCAACGAATAAAGACACGTCGCCGAGACGCTGCAGGGCAAATACTCGTTCGCCCGGGCTCGCGGCTTCGACGGCGTCAACGAGCATTAGCGCCAGGGGTTTTAGACCGGGCCGTGACTCGACGTCCTCATAGAGCGCCTCGGAGCGCGAGAACAGTGTCAGCAAACTGACCACGTAGTGTGCCGTACAGTCATCTGCCTCCAGTTTCTGCCTGCGCATGGACTGGGTTACCGACTCAAGGAAGAATTCTTGAAGGCTATTTACGGGCTTTACCCGCTCGGCAGTGATGCGGCCCATGAGAGCTCCTTGGCTTTGCTGGTCCCAAGCGCGTCGATCACGATTAGCATTGCCATGATCACTTGGAAAATAGAAGCGACCGGTGGTCGATCCGTGATCGAGTTCACGTTTAGCTCTGCAACAAGCTAGCGCCCGTCGGCGAGCTTTCTACGATGCCTGTGCTAGATTAGAATAACCCGCTTTTTTTCAGTCCTGCGGCTGGGCTTTCAGCTACGCGTTTCTCATGGGGCCTCATCGGAGTCCAGTTGACCCTCGAAATCGGACTCGTACTCACTATTCTCGCCGCCTCGCTGGTATTGTTCGTCAGCGAGAAGCTTCGTATGGATGTGGTCGCCCTGCTCGTGATGGCAAGCCTGGTTCTCGCCGAGCTCGTCACACCGCAGGAGGCGGTCGCCGGCTTCTCCAACCCCGCTGTGATCACCGTTTGGGCAATGTTCATACTCAGCAGCGGGCTCACACGGACAGGCATTGCCGATGTGATCGGCGGCACCGTGTTGCGCCTGGCTGGCCGGCGCGAGAGCCGCATGATCATCGTGATCATGCTCACAGCTGGAACGCTATCGGCATTCATGAACAATATCGGCGTTGCAGCCCTGATGCTGCCGGTAGTCGTCGATATCGGGCGGCGTACGCGGCTCCCCGTATCACGCTTGCTGATGCCGCTGGCTTACGGGAGTTTATTGGGCGGCCTCACGACCTTGATCGGCACACCGCCAAACCTGCTGATCAGCGGTGCGCTCGAAGCTGCCGGTTATGCGCCGTTCGCGCTGTTCGACTTTACCCCCATCGGCGGCGCCGTGCTTGTATTCGGCACATTATTCATCGCGCTCTTCGGGCGTTTGATGTTGCCCAGAAAAAAGCCCGCGGAGGAGACTCAACGGCGCAGCCAGCGGAATCTCCGCACCCTCTACGGCCTGCAATCTCGTGCCTTCGAGATGGAGGTCCCGAGGGATTCGATATTGGTTGGCAAGACGCTCGCGCAAAGCCGAATAGGCGTCGCAGCCGGGCTCATCGTTATCGCACTGCAGCGACACGGCCGACACGAACCGATGCCGTCACGGCAGACCGTCTTACACGGCGGAGACAAGCTCTTGGTGCAGGGTCGTCTCGATCGATTCCGAGAGTTCCAGCGTTGGAGCGATCTCGTCATCGAGCGCGAAGCGCCCGTGCTGCAAGCGCTCATGGCCGAACAGGTGAAACTCGTAGAGGTCGACATCGCGGAAAACTCGAAGCTGGTCGCTAAACTACTGCACCACTCCGAGTTCCGCGATCACTATGGTGCGAACGTGCTCGCAATCAGGCGCGGCGATCTCGTCCGCCGCGTCAATCTCGCTAACGTGCCGCTGCGTCCAAGTGACATTTTGTTGCTACAAGCAACGCCCGATACCGTCGACGAACTCCAGCGGTCCGCAGAATTCTCTTCTTGCCGTGAAGTCAACGAGCAGGAAGTCAGCGACTTATATCGGCTTCAGGAACGTATCTTCGTCGTGCGCGTGCCGCGCGAGTCGCAGCTTGCTGGCGATACGCTCGTACGCAGCCGCCTCGGTGATGCCTTCGACTTCCGGCTGCTGGCCTTGTTTCGCGACGGTGAGCTCGCGATCATGCCCGACCCGGATCAGTCTCTGCGCGGCGGTGATCTTCTGTTGCTACAAGGCCGAGAGGAAGACCTCGATGTCCTGCGCGGCTTGCAGGAGCTCGAGTTCCAGCCTGGCGCGCAGCCGAACTTACACGTCTTCGAGTCCGATCGTCTGAGCCTGCTCGAGGCAACGCTTGATCCGCGCTCGAGCCTCGTCGGCCGGCCGGCATCGGCAGTGAATTTTCGCGCGAAGTATGGGCTCGAGCTCGTAGCCGTCTGGCGCAAGGGAGAGGCGATTCGCTCCAACCTAGACCAGCTCGTGCTGCAACTGGGTGACGCTCTATTGCTTCTCGGGCCCAGACAGCAGCTCGCATTGATCGAGCGCGATCCAGATTTCCTTGTGCTTACACCCGTCACACAGCGTCATGTCGACACCGCGAAAGCGCCGCTCGCAGCGGGCGTGATGTTCGCTGTTATTTTTTCTGTGCTGATCGGTTGGCTACCGATCTATATCGCGGCTGTCATCGGGGCAACGCTAATGGTGCTCACGAACTGTATCGCCATGGAAGATGCTTATCGCGCGATCGAATGGCGCGCAATCTTCTTGATCGCCGGCATGCTGCCGCTCGGTACGGCCATGGAAAACACCGGCGCGGCACGCTTGCTCGCGGAGCAGACGATGACGCTGCTGGGGCCTCTCGGTCCCTGGTGGGTCATCGGCGGACTATATCTAGTGACAGCAGCCGGGACGATGATCATTCCAACCGCGGCGCTCGTCGTTCTCATGGCACCGATTGTTCTGTCAGCAAGCGCGGACCTCGGCGTCGCACCGCAGAGTGCAATGATGGCCGTGGCGATGGCCGCGTCTGCGAGTTTCACGAGCCCGATCTCGCATCCCGCCAACGTGCTGGTCATGGGTCCCGGCGGTTATCGCTTTGCCGATTACTTGAAGGTCGGCTTGCCGTTGACGGCCGTCGTGTTCGTCACCGTCATGCTACTACTGCCGATTCTTTGGCCGCTGACTCCGACGCCTTGACCACCTTCCTCGGCGAGCGCCGAGCGCACCGCGGACAGCATTCGACTGCAATGACCATAGATCTCTTCACGCCAGTGTCTACGATTCAAGTATGCCGGCGCGTTGAGCTCGTAGCGCGCATCGAGCAGCAACGACGTGCCAGTCTCCTGCGGCTCGAGCCGCCAGCGCAGGCGCAACCTGACCCGGCACGGCGGATCGAACAGCGTCTCGTAAAGCGTCAAGAGCACCGGGTGCAGGCACTCGACGACGCGGCCACGGCGCAAGACTGCGCCATTGCGGCTGAGATAGCGTCCACCGACCGGCGGCCTAGACTGCGCGGCCTCGAACCAGGGCTCAGAAGCCCAACGTCGGCGCGCAAGCACCTGCAGCAATGCCGTGAATACCGCGGCGATCGGCACTTCAAATTTGGCTTCGTGGCGTTGGCGAAACACATCCGCACCTCAGCATCAGTGGTATCAATCCACGCCAAGGTTAGGCAAACGCGAGCAATGCGCCCAGCTTCGATACCGGACGTTTCTCTCGGAAATGTATCGGTCGAGGAGTCCTCTATGGCACGAGCACGGTCGAGCCTGTCGTGCCGCGGCCTTCGAGAGCGCGATGCGCCTCGGCAGCGTCGCGTAACGCGAAACGCTGGCCGACTTGGATCCGAATCTCACCGCTAACGACCAGATCGAACAGCTCTTGGCTCGCCGCCTCGACCTCCGCGCGATTGGTGACGTAGCTCCACAGGGTCGGCCGCGTTACATAGAGCGAGCCGCGCTTCGCCAGATCGTTGAGCGACAAGGCATCGATCGTGCCGGACGAGCTGCCGAAGCTCACCATGAGACCGAGCGGCCGCAGGCAATCCAGCGACTGGTTCAGCGTGTCGCGGCCGACTGAATCGTAAACGACGGGCACGCCAGCTCCGCCCGTGAGATCTTTGACCGCGGTGACGATGTCCTCATCAGCCAACAGAACCGCCTCGCATCCATGTGCGAGCGCGAGTTCCCGTTTGGCCTGCGTGCCAACGATGCCGATCACGCGCGCGCCGATCCGCTTCGCCCACTGGCTCGCGATCAGGCCGACGCCCCCCGCCGCGGCATAGAGCACCAGCCAGTCCCCCGGCTGCAGGGCATAGGTTCGTCGAAACAGGTACCAGGCCGTCCAGCCCTTGAGCATCATTGCGGCCGCAGTCTTATCGCTGATCGCGTCCGGCAGCTTGACGAGCCAGCGCGCATCCATGACGCACTCCTCGGAGTACGCCTGGACAGGCGGCGGGTTGGCATAGGCGACCCGATCACCGACGGCGACGTGAGTGACCCCTTCGCCGACTGCGGTTACTACTCCTGCGGCCTCGCTGCCCAGACCACTCGGCAACTTCAACGGGTAGACACCCGACCGGTAATACGTATCGATGAAGTTCAGGCCGATCGCCGTGTGGGCCACCCGTGCCTGACCATTCCCCGGCGCCGAAAGGTCGATATCGACCCACTCGAGCACCTCTGGACCACCAAACTTGCGAAACTGGATTGCGTGCGTCATGGCGCTGAGTGTCTCCCTGGAAGTTGCTAACGGTCGTCAACCTGAGCCCTCGATCGGGTTCCGCCTCATGCGAAGCACCATCGCGCTTCTGCCGGCCGTAGCGGGCAAATTGCGGATCGAGCCCTATTACTTGAGAATCCCGGTTGCGGTGGCCTAGGATAATCCATGTCTGCACAGTTAATCATCGTCGGCGCTGGTCAAGCCGCGGCTCAGGCCGTCCATACCCTCACCCATGAAGGTTACTCGGGCCGCATCACACTGATTGGCAACGAGTCACATCCGCCATACCAGCGCCCGCCGCTGTCGAAAAAGTATCTAGCCGGAGAGCTCGAGCGCAAGCGCCTGTACATACGCCCACTCGACTTCTACGCGCAGCACGGCGTCGATCTCGTGCTCGGGGTGAATGCGGAACGCGTGGACCCGGTCAATCTGCGCGTGGGGCTCGCGGATGGCCGCGATCTGGCTTACGACAGCCTGCTGCTGACAACCGGCAGCCGGGTTCGCCGGATCGACGCGCCGGGTGCGGAGCTTGCCGGTATCTTCTACCTGCGCAGTATTGCTGACGCCGACCTGATCAGCGGGCAACTGCAGCCCGGCAGACGTCTCGTGATCGTTGGTGCCGGCTATGTCGGACTCGAGGTGGCTGCAGTTGCCCGCTCGCGAGGCCTCGAGGTTACGGTGCTGGAGACAGCTGAGCGCGTCATGGCCCGCGTGGTCTGCCGCGAGATCTCAGCGTTCTATCGCGAAGTGCACGAGGCCGCAGGGGTGCGGATTATCTGCGGATCTGGCGTGCGGGAATTCGTCGGCGACCGGCAGGTCGAGGCAGTAATCTCCGCTGATGGCACGTCGCATCCATGCGACTTAGTCGTCGTGGGTGTCGGCATCTTGCCGCGGATCGAGCTCGCCGAGCAGGCGGGGCTACGCTGTCAGAACGGCATCCACGTGGACGATGAAGCGCGCACAAGCGATCCTAATATCTTCGCCGCCGGCGACTGCACTGCGCACCCGAACGCGATACTGGGGCGTCGCGTCCGGCTGGAGTCGGTACATAACGCCGTGGAGCAGGCGAAGACCGCCGCGTCGAGTATTCTCGGGAAAGCACGGCCGTACTCGCAGGTGCCCTGGTTCTGGTCGGATCAGTACGATCTCAAACTGCAGATCGCCGGCTTGTCGGAAGGTTACGATCAGGTCGTGCTCCGCGGCAATCCGGCTGATCGCCGATTCGCGGCATATTACATTCGAGACGGCCAGATCATCGCCGTCGATGCCGTCAACAGCCCTAGAGACTTTCTCTTAGGCAAGAAGCTCGTCGCTGCCCACGCAGAACTCGATCCGCTGATGATCACCGCTGTTGGAAGCGACCTGGAGTCGATTGCAAAGCACATCACCTGATCGACAAGCTCAGTCGGAGGCGGTCTCCGGCAAGCGTTCGTCGAGTCGCCAGTAGAGCTCCGCAAGAACTTTCCGTGGGCCAACCTGGTCGTCGAACTCCTCGATCTGGTAGCGCTCCGCGGCAGAACCCGTCCGCCCGGTAAAGCGCCCGCTCGCTCCGCGCACCAGCGCCCGACCGTCCGGCCTCGGGCCCACCGTCGGCGTATAGACCTCTGGTCCGAGCCACTGCTGGCCGAGGTACCAGACCGGAATCACAGCCTTCTTGAGAAGAGGCCACCAGTTGCTCCGCGCCGTAACGAACAGCGACCCCTGTCCTGGAAACGACACGATCCAGGCGTCGTTAAGCAGCGCGCCCGTCGAGAGTAGTTCGGTGTCTTCGTCTGGGTAGCTGACCCGGCTGGCCACTCCGCTGGCAGTACCGTCAGCGCCCTTAAGCACGACGACGCTGAGCGCAGTTTTGTTGATGGTCGCTTCCCAAAGATAGGGCACCGTGGTCGGATTGCTCGGAAGCCGTGACAGTCTCCCATGCGTAAACACAAGCTCGGAGGTCACCGGGGAAGCGTAGGAGTAATTGCTGTCGCCTACGGCAGGTAGCGGCCCAGCGCCCTCTGTCAGCGGATTGAAGTAGAGTGCTGCCATGGCCGCGGCGGCACCGAGGAAGAATCCGAGCATGCCTGTAAGCAGGTATTTCATCGCGTTAGGTACGTGGTCGTGTTGAGTTCAATTGTGCCGCGCAGCGAGCCGGATTCGTCGATCCCGGTGATTTGCCAGCGCTCGTCGTACTCGCCATTGAGGGTAGCGAACTCGTCGCTACCACCGTCGATGCGCCCCGCTGGAGCCTCACCGGTCGCGAGAGCGATCTCCAGATCACCACTCCACGGCTCCCCCGGGACGTAATCGATGCTCTCGAAGCCAGCCGCAAACACCGTCGGATTCGCTTCACCGACGAGCCATAGCGAGCCCCTGCTCGGTAGCGTGATCGACCACGCAACCGCTACGGATCCATCAAGGCTTATCGAATGCCGCGAGGCGACGCCCACGATGTTGCCGCCGGCGTCTCTGACCTTGAAATGGTCGATCTGCAGGGGCTCGGCGGCGAGCGCAGTGGGTAACTCCAGGCCCGGCGGAAACGGCGTTGCCCCTAGCGGGAGGCCTTCGCTGCCCATACTGACAATGCGGTCGACCGGTAGCCGCACGAAGAAATCTTCCCGACGCCCGCCATTCGGCAATACCTGCGTCTGCGAGACGAGCCGCGGATGGTCGACCCACGGAACAAAGCCTGCGGCCCCGAGCACAGCGGCAAGCCCCAGAAGGATTCCGCCAACAAAGAAGGCCTTCAGCATGCGGTCAGAACCGAAAATGAATAAGACGCACAGTATCCGCTCGACACGGCCCGGCAACGACGAACGAATTCACAAAACGGGCCTGTATTTTGGGCCACCGGCCGGCCACGACCTGGCGGCGCTGACCTAAATGCTGGCGAGGTAGCTCGCGAGAAAATCGTCGAAATCTGCTTGCGGCGAGTTCTCCAGCACCTCAGCCTCCTCGATCGAGCGCTGCGCAAGCTGCCGCAAGTTCTCCAGCCGCGTCCGTTCGAGCGGCAAGGCGCGGAAGTAGTCCCGGTGCGCCCTAGCGACCTCGAGTGTGAATTCAAAGAACCCCTGCTCGCGCTCGCTCATCTCCGCAATTAGACGGGCCGATGGCGTTACCGCTGGATCTTCGAATGCATGCCGCTGCTGCTCCACGGCCTCGCGATAATCTTCGTTCCCGGCGTCCAGCATCGCCGCGATTTCCGCAACGCCCTCGATCAATTCCAGGCCGAGTTGCTGCAACGCAACGAGCCTGCCGCAACTGGGAAGCTCGAGCCCTTCGCGCCGACCCTCGCGCGCGACGAGCAGTTCGCGGGCATCGATCTCCTTTTGCTCTTCTTCTAGGATCGGCGGGCTGTCGGCAAACAGGCAGTAGAGCAGGAGTGCCTCGACGAAGCGTAGCTGAGCCTGATTGATGCCGACCGGGTCGGCAACGTTCAGATCCAAGGTTCGGATCTCGATATAATCCACACCGCCAGAATGCAGCCCGGCCGCCGGTCTAAGAGATGGGCTGGCCCGCGGCTTCGGCCGCACGGCCGCGTAGTATTCATTCTCTATCTGCAGGACATTTGCGTTGAGTTGCCGGTATTCACCGTCGACCTTGACGCCGATACGCTCGTACTCCGGATTCGGCGCGGTTACGGCCGTCCGCAAGCCAGCGACGTAGTCATCGAGTGAGTTCAACGAGATCTGCAAGCGGGCCTGGTTTTTGTTGCGGTAACCGATGTCGCTCATGCGCAGTGATGTGCCATAGGGCAGATACCAGGTGCTCGAATCGAAGGTCTCGAGTCGATGCCCGGCTCGCAGCGGGAAGGATTTGCACAACGCCGGTGACGTGCCGAACAAGTAGATCAAAGCCCAAGCGTGGCGCCGATAGTTGCGCGCCAGTCGAAAATAATGGTGCGAGGCGAAGACCCTGCGAGGGCGCTGATCCTGTTCGTGGACCTGAAACTCAGTCCAAAACTCCGCTCGCAGCGAGTAGTTGAAGTGGACGCCTGCAATCGCCTGCATCGCACGTCCGTAGCGATGGCCGAGGCCGCGGCGATAGATCGTTTTCATCCGGCCCAGATTGGACTCGCCGTAATAGGCTATCGGCACGTCCTGATCGGGTTGGACCACGCACGGCATGCTCTGAGGCCACAGCAACTCGTCTCCGAGGCTCTGCGCAACGAAGCAATGAATGTCGCAAAGCGACTGCAGCAGCTCCCAGTTGTTCGCGAACGGCGGGGTCACGAATTCGAGCAGCGCCTCGGAGTAGTCGGTGGTGATGTAGGGGTGGGTCAGCGCCGCGCCGAGCACGGCAGGGTGCGGTCGCAGCGACAAGTGCCCATCCTCATCGACGCGCAGGCATTCCTTCTCTATTCCGCGCAGGCCATTTCGAATGAGCTCGCTACGCCCCGGCTCTCGCAGCCAGGCGAGCTTAGAATCTAGTTCCGCATCCCGCATGAGCCGCGCTTCTATTCGTGAGCAGCCAAGACCGCCGGACGCGCTGCGGCCCGCAGCGGGCTCGGTTCACAATGCCGGCAACGCTGCCGCCAACCTGCCCGTGAAAGACTGAATCTGACAGCCGCGCTGCGGCCATGCGGGTCGCTGAGACAGCTTCTAAAATCCAACAACTGGAGCCCCAATCTAAGGTCGGTCGAATCCGCCGCGGCCCGCCACCGGGGATCTTCCGGGGGACGCCGTCGCGGGGCGGCTCATTATAGAGCCTAACGACCCAAAGAGCGGCTCAGCTCGCTTAGGCGCCGTCGCCGAGCCTGACTAACGCCAGGTTGCGGGGCTCAGCATCGGCACCTCTTCCATCTCGTAGCCGATGATCTTCCGGGTTCCAGGATTGTGAATCGGTGTGCCGCGGCGGAAGCAGGTGGTGGCTCGAGCGGTCGCATCGAATTTCTCTGGGCTTGCGAGAGTCTCTGGACTGATCGTGCCGTCTTTAGTTTTGGACCAGCCGTTGGGCGCCGGCGACGAAACAATGCGGCTGCCAGCTTTGGCCGCCGCCCTCGCCAGCAACAGCGCTATCGTTTCGCGGTATCGACTCTTGCGGCCGGGCCTCCGATCCGAGTACCCCAAAGCCAGATCAAGCGGCATGCCAGCCGAGCCAGATTCGTTCGGGCAGGCCCCTCGGATGAGTTCGCCAGACACTCCGCAGATGACGATTTCGGTCAGAAGGTGACGGCGCAACCAGCCCGTGCCGTCGAGCGCGACATTGAACTGTGCACTCTTCCCGTCAACCGCGATCAGCTAAGTTCCCCGAACCGACTTCTTTTCTCAGGTACAAACCATGTTCAAACGACGCATTCTCGATTCCGCTGACGGCGCGGCGACCTATATCAGCCCGACGACCAAGATCATCGGCAGGCTGATCGGGAAGGGCAACTATGTCTTCTGTGGCGAGCTCGAAGGGGAGTGTGATATCGACGGCCCGATCACTCTCGCGGCGGGCAGTAAGTGGAAGGGGACCCTGCGGGCCAGCGACGTCATTATTGCCGGCAGGATGGAGGGCGACGTAATCGCCAAGCACCGCATCGAAGTATCGGAGACGGCGCATGTCACCGGCGCCCTCGCCGGACGCTCGATTGCCGTTGCCGAGGGCGCTGTCATCGAAGGAGACATCAAGGTTACCAATGGCACGTCGCCGCAGGAATTCAAGGAGAAGCGGCAGCCGTTATAGACAGCCCTCGGCCGGGCACGCAGTCTAGCGTGCAAGCTCCGATACGACCATCGCGTCGACACAGCTTCTGAGCCGGTAGTCGGTCACGAAGCCGCAGTGACCGCCCCACGGCAGCAGGGTCACAGCAAGCGATGGGTTCCTGGGCAGGGCCGCGAGATCCTCACTCGGAATGATAGGATCATCGGCCGACGCGATGATGCGGCTCGGAACGGATAAGCCGTTCAGGCCCGAGCCCAGAATCGAATACCCGTGCAGATAGCTCTCTAGGTCCGTGAGCTCCGTGTATTCGCGAACGAAGAAGTCGGTCGTCTCCGTCAGCGTCTTGAAGCGCCGTAAGTCACCGAACGCATAGCGCGAAGGAAAGCAAGCCGCTTTTGCGAGCAGGGATCGCCGCCACTTTCTAAGATAGTAACGGCGATAACCCCAGAACCCCGTTTCAAGCGCAGCCATCGTGTGCGGCGGGTGCAGCACCGGGCAGATCGCCACGATTCTATCAACTGCAACACCAGCCGACGCTGAGCGCGCTCCGACGCGTAGCGCGAAGTTGCCGCCGAGCGAATACCCGACTAACGCCAGACGGTGCGGCACGAACAGTGCTCGTACAGCAGCGACGGCATTGACGACCTCGGCGATCCGGCAGGAGTGGAACAGCTCTACATTAAGACCTTGCGTGCCGCCATGATCGCGCAGATTCAAGCGAAATGCGGCATAACCGGCTTTATGTAAGGCCAGGACAAGACTGAGCATGTAGCTCGAGTTGGCGCTGCCTTCCCAGCCATGCAGCAGCACGACGAGCCCTCGGTCGGGGTTCGTGCCGGCGCAGTAGTGGCCCATGAGGCGCACCCCTCCGTTGAGAGGGAGCACGGTCTCGGTGGAGGCGGCTCTGAGCGCGCTTACGGCCCGGTGCCAGCCGCGCAGGCGCAACGGCAGGCTGCTCGCGATCGTTTGGGCATGCGCGCCCGCCAGACCAGGCGGCGGCCCGACATGCCAGTCGCCGGCGCTCAACGGCGCCAGCCTCGCCCACGAACTCGCCGCGATCCAAGGCGATCATCGGAAGGGTCGAGTGGCCCTGACCTCAGTCTCTCAAATCGGCTGGCTGGTGTTAATACGCCCATTTGTCCCCTAATATTAACTTTGAGGGAAGCGCCGCGGCCCTGTAGCGCGGCGGCGCAAAGCGCGGAACAATATCGATAACTAATGACCCGGCTTACACGCAAATATCTACTCTGGCTTGCGCTCGGTACCGCGCCGCTGTTGGCGGCATATGTTGCAATCGCGATCTTGAGCAGTCCAGCGATCTACGCGACACCTGGACTCGGCTGGGTTCTTTTCGCACTCGCAGTCGCCGGCGTAGTCGCATTGATCACGCTGAGCGTGTCGTTGGCGCGGAAGATCCTGGCGCCATTAGACCAGGTTGCCGCAAGCCTGCAGAAACCCGCCGACATCGACAGACCACCGCACGGTTCGGAATTAGAGATCGAAGCCGTCGCAGAAACGATCGCCGCGCTGCAAACCAAGCTCAAAGACATGACTCACTCCCGGGACGTTCTGGAGCGGCTGCTCGCGCGCATCAGCGACGCGATATTGGTAACGAACGCTGAGAGTGAAATCACGCGCGCGAACAATGCCGCGGCGGACCTCCTCGATTACCCTGCTAGCGAGCTCATCGGCCGTTCCTTGAGTCAGCTCATCGACATCGACTTACGCTCCAAGGCTCGACCGGGGGAACCGGCAGCACGATCCAGCGACGGCACCTTCCTGCGTCGTGATGGTACCGCTATGCCGGTGTCCTACACGGTCGCAGAGCTACGCGACTCCGACGATCAACTCGAAGGCTGGATCATCGCAGCTCAAAATAGCGCGGAGCGGCGCCGCGCGGAGAATCGCATTAAGTTCCTCGCGCGAACAGATCCATTGACGAAAATTTCCAATCGAATGCAGTTTCAGCATCAGCTGCAGCAAAGTATCGCGCGCGCGCGCCGCGCGCGTCAGTGTCTCGTCCTGCTCTACATGGACATCGACCGGTTCAAAGACATCAACGACACCTTCGGTCACGGCGCCGGTGATCGGGCTCTGGAGATTTTTTCACAACGCATCGTCGGGCAGCTTCCAGAAGGCGCCATCGCTGGACGCCTCGCAGGCGACGAGTTTGCAGTTCTGCTAAGCGGATTCGCGAACCTCAGCGGCGCAATCGATGCGTCTGATAACAGCGCCAACGCAATGCTCAACGCCGTCGGCAGGCCGTTCCGACTTGAGGCTCAGGAAATTTACGTGACGTCGAGTATTGGGATCGCGATCTATCCGCGTGATGCCGACAACGTCATCGACCTTCTGCGCGATGCGGACTCCGCCCTATATCAAGCCAAGCGCGCAGGTGGAAATTGCTACGAAACCTACTCCGAAGAGATGAGAAATGCGGCTGTCGACAGGCTGATGCTAAAGAGCAAACTGCGACGCGCGTTCGAGCGCGATGAGCTGCGGCTGCACTATCAACCCAAGTACCACCTCGCCACTGGCGTAGTCGCAGGCGCCGAGGCACTGGTGCGCTGGGATCTGCCTGAACGCGGCCTTATATTTCCGGCCGACTTTATCCCGATTGCGGAAGAATCTAATTTGATATTGCAGCTTGGGGATTGGGTCTTCAATCAGGTCTGCGAGGACTATCGCTATTGGCAGCGCTGCCTCGCAGCACCGGAAAAAGTCTCACTGAACCTCTCATTGAGGCAACTGCAACAGCTGAGGTTTCTTGACAGGCTGCAGGGTATGTTCCGCTACCATGGCGTTTCCCCGACGTGCCTGGAGCTGGAAATCACTGAGACGACGCTCATGGATGACGCGGAGCGTACGGTACAGCTTCTCAATGCGCTCTACGGTATGGGCCTGCATTTAACTATTGACGACTTCGGCACTGGGTACTCATCACTTAGCGCTTTGCAGCAGTTTCCCATAACTACTCTCAAAATCGATCAGTCGTTTGTGCGTGACGTCGCTATCGATAAAGACGATGCCGCAATCGTCACGGCAATCATCGTTATGGCGCATAACTTGAATCTCGAGGTCGTCGCCGAGGGCGTCGAGTCCGAGCAGCAGCTTGAGTTCCTGCGCCAACACGGCTGCGACTATGTCCAAGGCCATCTTTTCGGCGAGCCGATGACCTCAGAAGGGCTGCTACAGCTCATGCTCGACCAGGCACAGGGCGACACACAGTACAAGCAGCTGTTCGCCTGAACGCGCCTGCTGCGGCGCACAGCAGCGTTTGGTATCGTCTGAATGCCTGCGGTATAGTCCGCAAAATTTCACTCCTCCGGTTCGAGGTAACGCCATGAACTTCCCGAAACTTTTTATCGCAGTCCTGGCCAGCGGTTTGGCGAGCGCGAGCTTTGCCTGCGATTATCCGCCCCTCGTCGCAGTTCCCGAGGGCGCCAGTGCCACGATCGATGAGATGGTTACGGCGCAAGCGAGCGTAAAGACCTACATGGAGAGCATGGACACGTACTTGAACTGCGTGAATCGAGAGCTCGACGCGGCCGGTGACGATGCACCGGACGAGTTCAAGGCGATCTTGGTCAGCCGGCATAATGCGGCTGTGGCAGAGATGGAGGCGATCGCCGCATCTTTCAACGATCAGATCGTGGCATTCAAGCAAGCCAACCCCTGACCCGGAGACCTAAGATCGCCGCGTTGCCGGCGAGTCTTTTATAAATCTCCAAGTGGCCGGCGGTCTGTCGGACCGTGAACACTTCGGCTTACGTTTCCAGGTCAGTCTTTTAATGCTTCGAACTCCCGGTCGAGCTCGAACCGTTTCGAAGTCATGTACTTCTCGAGCCGTTGCAGACGACCGTCGAGGTCGCGAAACCGGTGCCGAATATCGCCGAGCGTTGCTTGTGGAGACGACCGCACGCTTCGCTGCAGTCTCGCTGAGACATCATCGGGCCTCGCGTTCCGGCCGTCCGGTTTTTTCGGCAACAGCAACGCGAGAACAAAATAGCCAATCAAGGTCGGCGGCAAAAAGAATATCAACCCTACGAGCACCACGACCCGCGTGACCGTCACGTCGAAACCGAAATAATCGGCGATCCCAGCACAAACGCCGAATACGAATTTGTTCGCGCGATCCTTATACAGCCGGCGCGGCGCCGGCTCTCGGGCTTCGTTCATGTGCGCTTTCTCCAGCCAGGCACCTCGGCATCGAGAATTGTCTCGAGTGCGTTGAGACGACTCTCCATTGCCTGACCGTCTCGCCAGAGATCTTCGAGCATGCGTTCCTCCGATGCGGTTAATCCCTTGGTGGCCTTCCACTTCGTGATGTAGTGCATCACGATCGCCAATGGCAAAACGCAGATTGTAAATAGGAT
>JAHEEM010000019.1 GCA_024640695.1 Rhodospirillaceae bacterium
CGCTAGGGGAAACCGCTCCGGCGCTGTACTTCCAGACCCTGCGCGAAAGCGGCGCGCTCGAGCGGGTGTTCCCAGAGATTCATGCGCTGTTTGGGGTACCGCAGCCGCCGCGCTGGCATCCGGAGATCGACACCGGCGTGCACACCCTCATGGTGCTCGAGATGGCCGCGCAGCTGTCGACGGATCCGCAGGTTCGCTTCGCTGCGTTGACACATGACCTCGGCAAGGCCCAAACGCCGACCGAGCTGCTGCCCAAGCATCGCGGCCACGAGGGACGCTCGGTACAAATCATCCGCGATCTGTGCACGCGGCTGCCCGTGCCTAAACGTTACCGCGAGCTGGCCGAGGCGGTTGCGCGTTATCACGGCGTAATTCATCGCGCCGCCGAGCTCAGAGCCAGCACTCTGCTCAGCATCATCGAGGCCACTGACGGCTTGCGTCGGCCGGAACGCTTCGCCGACCTGCTCCTCGCGTGCGAGGCCGATGCGCGCGGACGCACCGGGCTGGAGTCGGCACCCTATCCGCAGCGCGTCAGGCTACTCGCGGCGCTTAAGGCCGCCTCAACGGCGGACACGGCGGGACTCACAGACGGGCTTGAAGGCCCGGCGATCGCTGAGCGGCTGCGGCAACGCCGCCTCGCGGCAATCACAGCCGCCCTCAATACATAACGAGGACGATCACAGCCGCGAGCGCGAGCCGATACAGTGCGAAACCCCACATCCCGACGCGTTCGATAATCCGCAGAAATATCGCAATTGCCGCGAAAGCGGTCGCTGCGGACAGCGCCGCAGCGATCAAGAGGACACTCCACATGACCGGCTCGGGCGAGACAGCAAGCTCATACGTGTTCCAGCTTGCGGCCATCCCGATCGCAGGTATGGCGAGCAGAAATGAGAATCGCGCAGCAGCCTTGCGGCTTAGGCCCACAGCGAGCCCTACCGTCATCGTGATTCCCGACCGCGACGTGCCAGGCACAAGCGCAAGCACCTGGCCGAGCCCTATCAGAACCGCGCGGCGCATACCCAGCTCGTGCTCGCTGCGCGCGCCACCACTGAAACGGTCCGCAAGCCAGAGCACAACACCGAAGCCTGCAGTGGCAGCCGCGACCACGGCCGGTGAGCGCAGCACACCATCGACGAGATCCGCCATCAGCAAGCCGGCCACGCCAACCGGCAGCGTTGCGAGCACTATCGACCAGGCCAGCTCGAAGTCGCGCGCTCGCCGGTCGAACGCGGCGCACACGAGCGTGACCACCTCGCGTCGCAGATAGAAGACGACCGCTGCCAGCGTGCCCAGATGCACGGCGATGTCGAATGCGAGCCCCTGATCCGGCCACCCAAGCAGCGCCGGCACGAGAATGAGATGCCCAGAGCTGGAGATCGGCAGAAACTCGACGATGCCTTGCAACACCGCCAGCACGACGACGTGTGTTAGGTCCACTTGCCCCCCTTCGTGGCCTTAGGACACGGCGGATGTTAGCAGTATCGGGCAGTCGGCCGATGTGATTCAGAGCCGGTCACGGAAGTCGCGCCCGGGCAGATCCGCTCCAATGCCGCGACTCAACAGCAGCAACTTGAAACGCTCGCCCATCTCGCCGGGGAGAATCAACGTCTTTAGCGCCTGGCTCTGATGCAGGCGTTCGCGGCCCGTCAGCCCTTCGAGCATCTCCGCCGCTCCGCCGTGCAGCAAGAACTGGCCTTGCGTGGTGTAGCCCGCGACCGCAAAACCCGCCGCGAGCCCGGCCTCCGCGCAGGCACTAAAATCTACCCAAGCACTGACATCCTGCAGCCCCGGGAAAAGAAACGGGTCCGCATGGGCGCGGTGGCGATGGTGGCAGATCAACGTGCCCTGCGAGCGGTCCGGGTGATAGTACTCCTGTCGTCCGAGACCGTAATCGATGAGCAGGATCGCGCCGCGGCGCACAGGCGCGGACAGACTCGCAAGCCACGGGGGCAGACGCAGGCAGAGCTCCGAGCGATACCCGTCCGGCAACTCACGGCCGAGCCGCTGCTCGAGCGCGACCACCGCAGTGCTGAGCAGCGGCTCAGCCGGCCCCGCAGCCCACACGAACGCATCGCCATCCCAACGAACGCCGAGTGGCAGCGCCCGGGCGCCGCGCTTTACGAACACGGACACCGGCAAGGCATCAGCCACCTCGTTGGCGAGGACGATGCCTTCGAAGCTCGCATCCGGGAGCGCATTCAGCCAGCGCACGCGGCCAGCGTGAGATTCAAGGCAGCGACGCTGGCGATCCTTGAGTTCGGCGCTGAGCTCGAGAATCCAATACTCGTGAAGATTTACATCCGCTTCGCTAAACGCGTCGAGCAGCGTGCGCGCGAGACGCCCGGTGCCCGCGCCCAGCTCGAGCACAACCGGACGCTCCAGGGTCGCGAGCACCCGAAGGAGCTCACCTGCGAGGACGCGACCGAAGATGTCGGAGATCTCCGGGGCCGTCACGAAGTCGCCCTGCGGGCCGAGCTTGGCGCTGCCGGCGCTGTAGTAACCGAGACCGGGCTCATAGAGCACCATCTCCATGTACCGATCGAAACCGAGCCAGCCGAGGTTGGCGTCGATCTCGGCCCGAATCTTACTCACGAGGCGGTCGCTCAACGCGGCCGCCCGAGGATCGAGCAGGGGCAGGCTATCTATTGTCACAGTCCAGCGGGAGCGTTAGCCAGGAATGCGGATAGTGTAACCTTACGGCTCCCTGGACCCTGTGCGGAGCCGACGTGGCCAGCATGACGAACAACAACACCCTATCGGGACAGTGGGCTCTGGTCACAGGAGCAGCCAAGCGTATTGGAGCGGCTATCGCCAAAGGGTTGCACGCGGCCGGCGCCAACGTTGCGATCCACTACTTCAGCTCGGCAACAGAAGCAGAAGCGCTCGTCGCGGAGCTCAATGCCGCGCGCGCGGGATCCGCGCTCGCGGTCAGTGCCGATCTGAAAGACACGCGCACGATTGCGCCGATGATGCGAGCGGTGTTAGCGCAAACCGGGCGCCTCGACATCCTCGTCAACAATGCCTCGAGCTTCTACCCCACGCCGCTGGAATCGGTGACCGAGGCACAGTGGGATGAGCTCATCGGCAGCAACTTGAAGGCACCGTTGTTTCTCTGCCAGGCGGCGCTGCCGGAGCTGCGCAAGGCCGGCGGGGTCATCATTAACATCATCGACGTGCACGCGCAGCGGCCGCTGCGTAATCATCCGCTGTACGGCGTCGCCAAGGCGGGCCTTGCTATGCTGACGCGATCGCTCGCCAAGGATCTCGGCCCGGATATCCGCGTCAATGGCATCTCACCCGGCGCGATCCTCTGGCCCGAGACGGGAGTTACGGATCGAGTTCAGCACAACATCATTCGCGAGATCGCGCTGAAGCGTGCTGGCGATCCGTCCGATATTGCCGCGGCGGTGGTCTTTCTCGTCCGCGATGCGCCGTACGTGACCGGCCAGATTCTCGCGGTCGACGGCGGCCGCAGCGTCGGCTGGTGAACGCTCGCAGCTAAAACGTGCCCGCATAGCGCTGCGCGAGCGTCGCCGCAGCGCCGAGCGGAGGGTCGAGGAGCAGCGCGAGGCCGGCCGCGGGTTTTTGACCCCCCGTGACTGTGGGACAGCTACCGGACTCAATGAGGCTGAGTGCACTGGCGAGCGAGGCTTCGAGCGGATCACCGAGCGATCGCTCTAAATCATCCGGCGCCGGACAGTCTACCGCGAGCCCTTCGAAGTACTGGCCTTCGCCGAGCGAGTTCACTGTTTCGAACGTCACGGCGCGGAGCAGGCGCTCTCCGCCACAATAGCTCAGCGCGTTCTGGCCGACGGGCTTGCCGAAGGTCGTCGTGCCGACCAGTCTGACCACCGTATGCGGCCCGAGCGCATTGATGACGAGCTCACTCGCCGACGCGGAGCTCCCCGTCGTGATGAACACGACCTGCTGCAGCAGGGGCAAAGACTCCGGACGCTGCTGAAAAAACGTGGTCGTGTCCAGACCGCGCTTGCTGGAATTGTAAAGCGTCTGCGACTGCGCCTGTCCGTCCGCGATGAAGCCCGCGATCAGGTCTGCAAGGCGCTGTGCGGTGAGGACCAGCCCGCCGCCGTTATAGCGCAGATCGACGACGAGCGCCGTCACGCCAGCTGCCTCGAAGACCGAGAAGGCCTGCTCGAGCTTGTCGTCGGCCGTGGAGACGAACGTTCTGAAATCGAGGTAGCCCGTTATGGCGGGCCCGGCGGTGAGTACCGTAGCCGCTGGAACGGGATCGATCGTCACAATGTCTTTGGCGATCTCCACGTCGAACTCAGTGCCGTCGATCCGCCGCAGGCCAAACGTCCGGCTTACGCCTACCTGACTCGGTCCGAGGGCCGCAGAGAGGCCCTCAGCCTGCGTGATCGCAGCAATTGAACGCCCGTCGATCGCGAGCAGACGCTGGCCTCGCTCGAGCCCTGCCGCGGCCGCGGGTGACCCAAGGAATATCTGCGTGAGCCTGAGGTCGGCGTTCATAGGCGCGTCCGCGAACTTCGAGCCAAAGCCGAATCCGATGAACTGACCTTCGCCGAAGAACTGCTGATCCTCAGCCGGCGTGCTCAGAAAGCTGAAGTTCCGATCGAAGCGGTTCGGCTGATACAGCAAAGCCGTCAACAGATCCTGGGGCGTTGCGAACTGCGCCAGATCGAGGCTTACGTATTTCTGCTGCTGGTCCGGCTCGTCGTTGAACAGATACCATTCCCGCATGAGATCGGCGACCGCCTGTTTCTGCAAGGCCAGCGTGCATGAGACCGGCGTGCCGCTACCGCCCGACCCGCCGCCGCTGCAGCCGCCGAGGACGCTACTGACTCCGAGCAGCAGCAGCTGCAGCTTGGCTAACGAGCGCAATAGTCTTCCACGACAGCGTGAGGCCCTTCCTTGGCTATAGCTACCACAGGTCTGACGCTGGGGGCGAGCGAGCAGTTCAGGAACCAGCCGCTCCCAGCCCAGGCTGACGAGGCTCCTCGGTGCTGGTGCCAGGCGCCGATCATCGTCTGGCCGGAAACGGGATGGCGGAGATCGGGCGCAAGCTCGGCCAGAGGGCATAGCACGAACGCATGCCGCAGGACATCGACGCGCGGAAGCTTCAGCATTGGATCGACGAGCGTGCCGTACAGCAGCAGGTCGATATCCAGCGTTGGCGGGCCGCAGCGGGAGGCGGCCCGATCCCGCGCCGCCGTCTGCTCGATATTGCGCAATACGTCTTGCAGGTCTGCCGGGGGCAACGCAGTATCGATGCGCACGACGAGATTCAGATAGTCGTCTCCGCTATGGCCGACGGCGGGGTTACGGTAGGCCCGCGACACAGCGAGCACGCGAAATCGTGGCGTGAGCGCGGTAAGCGCGAACTCGAGATGGCGCTCGGCGTCGACATTGCTGCCGACACCGAGGAACACATCAGCCACCGTAATCCTCCGCGGTACGCTCTATCGTGATGCCGACCGTGCGTGACCCCGATATAGCGCCGGGCTTGGCGATCGACACCCTGGCCCACGGCACCTTGAACTCGACAATGATGATTCGCGCGACGGCCTCGGCCAACGACTCGACCAGCTCGAACTTCGAGCTGCCGACGAAATCGATGAGGCGCTTTGCGACGTCCCGGTAGTTCAAAGCAGCGTCGACCTGATCGGCGCCGGACGCGCTGCGCGCATCCGTCGCCATGTCCAGATCGATGCTGATCTTTTGCTTGATGCGGCGCTCCCAGTCCCAGATCCCGATGACCGCATCGATCTCGAGCTCGCGCAGAAAAATCTTGTCCATGGTTATGCTCCCGCGGGCACCGGCAGAAGCTGATCAAGTGGCCAACGCGGTCGCGCTATGACCTGAGGAATCCCCCCGGTCGCCTCACCGTATCGTCGCCAGCCCGCGTACGCGATCATCGCACCATTATCTGTGCACAGGCCCGGCCTGGGGTAATACACGACAAATCCATGCCGCTGGCCATCGGCCTTGAGGCGAGCCCGCAGGGCGCGGTTTGCGCCGACGCCGCCGGCAATAACGAGCCGCTGCAGGTCGGCTGACGCGAGCGCCAGCCGACATTTGTTAGCGAGCGTATCCACGACCGCCGCCTGGAAGGACGCAGCAACATTCGCCCGCAACGCGGCGGGCGGGCCCGATCCATTCTCTGCGGCACGGTGTTTCTCCAGCAGTAGCCTCACGGCCGTCTTCAATCCGCTGAAGCTCAGATCCAGGCCCTTGTTGAAGAGGGGCCGCGGTAGCGCGAACGCCTCTGGATCACCGCTGTCAGCAAGCGCCGCAAGCGCCGGCCCGCCCGGATAGGGCAGACCGAGCAGACGCGCCACCTTGTCGAATGCCTCTCCGGCCGCATCGTCGAGCGTGCTGCCGAGCATGGCGTAATCACCGTGACCACGCACGCAGACGAGCTGCGTATGCCCGCCGGACACGAGCAGCGCGACGAAAGGAAACTCGGGAGGGTTAGGCTCGAGCATTGCCGCGAGCAGGTGCGCCTCCATATGATGGACCGGCAGGACCGGCACGCCCAGGGCAAAACCAAGGCTTGCCGCCAACGAGCCACCGACCATCAGCGCACCGATCAGGCCCGGACCCGCGGTATAGGCGATCGCATCGAGGTCTCCGAGGCCAATCCCGGCGCCCTCGAGGAGCTCTTTAACCATCGGCGCTAGCCTGGCGGCATGGTCGCGCGAAGCGAGCTCTGGCACAACACCCCCGAAGCGCTCGTGGATCTCCACCTGGCTGTATAGGACTTCGGCAACCAAACCGCAGGCCGGGTCGTAGACCGCAACACCAGTCTCGTCGCAACTGGTTTCAATGCCGAGTACCCTCACAGGTCGCCTCCTTTGCTTTACAGCCCCGCATCCTACGGGATATTATTTCGGGCCCAGTGCCGGCTCCAGCCGGCTTGCTTTTTTGTGAGGACTCAATGCCAGGCGTTCGGGTAAGAGAAAGTGAGCATTTCGACGCCGCCTTGCGGCGGTTTAAGCGTGCCTGCGAGAAGGCCGGGGTCCTAACCGAGCTCCGCCGGCGGGAATTCTACGAGAAACCCACGCAAGAGCGGAAGCGGAAGAAAGCGGCTGCCGTGAAGCGCCATCTGAAGCGGGGCTCCAAGCTCGCTACGCGCCGCAAGCGCATGTTCTAAGCCCGCTTCCGCGCGCCACAAATGGCTTCCGCCACCAAGGAACGGCTCCAGGAAGACGTCAAGGCGGCCCTCAAGTCCGGCGATAAGCAGCGCCTGGGCGCGTTGCGCATGATCATGGCGGCAGTCAAACAACGCGAGGTAGACTCGCGCGAGACCCTCGACGAGGGCGCCGTCATGGCCATACTCGAAAAAATGGTCAAACAGAGCCAGGACTCCATTAGCCAGTTCGAGCGCGGCGGGCGGGCGGATCTGGTTGCCAAGGAAACTGCCGAGATCGATGTCATCAGAGGCTACCTTCCGGAACCGCTGAACGAAGCGGCGATCGCGGCACTGATCGACGCGGCAATCGTTGCCGCCGATGCCACCTCACCGAGTGACATGGGTCGCGTCATGGCAGAGATAAAGAAGCAGGCGACCGGCCGTGCCAATATGGCCGAGGTCGCCAACCGCGTTCGGTCCCGACTGAGCCCAGGCTGATCGTAATTTCCGCCGGCCTCGGCGGGGTCACCATGGCCGCTGGTATGCTAGCGACATTCAGTCCAAGCTCTTTAGCCTGCAGGCAAACGACAGATATAACGGATTTCCCATGAGCCAGCGGATTCCGCAAAGCTTCATCGACGATCTGATCGCGCGGGCAGACATCGTGGAGCTCGTCGGCAGCCGCGTGACGCTCACCAAAGCCGGCCGCGAATATAAGGCTGTCTGCCCTTTCCATGCCGAGAAGACGCCGTCGTTCACGGTCAGCCCGACGAAGGGTTTCTATCACTGCTTCGGCTGCGGCGCGCACGGCACCGCACTCGGTTTTCTCATGCAGTACGACAACCTTGAGTTCCTCGATGCCGTCGAGGCGCTCGCCGAGATCTGCGGCGTGGAAGTGCCGGAAGCCGGTAGCGCGCTCGAGCGCGAGCCGACAACCGAGCTCTACGAGCTGCTCGGGCGCGCCGACAAAGTCTACCGGCAGGCGCTGCGTGACTCTGCTGCCGCTATAGATTACCTCAAGCGACGCGGCATCGACGGCCAGACAGCGGCTCGCTTCGGCATCGGTTACGCGCCCGATGCCTGGGATACGCTGCTCAAAGCACTAGGCACAGACACCACACGCATCGCCAAGCTTCGCGAGGCGGGGCTCGTGATTCGCAATGAGCAGGGCCGGCACTACGATCGGTTCCGCGATCGGGTCATGTTTCCGATCCGCGACCCGCGCGGGCGCGTCATCGGCTTCGGCGGTCGAGTCATGGGCTCGGCAGAGCCAAAATATCTGAATTCGCCCGAGACCCCGGTATTTCACAAGGGCCAAGCCCTATATGGTCTGTTCGAGGCGCGCCAAGCGCAGGGCCGCCCGCAGCGCATCATCGTCGTCGAGGGCTACCTCGACGTAGCGAGCCTCGTGCAGCATGGCGTCGAGCCTGCGGTCGCGACACTCGGCACGGCAACTACGGGCGAGCATATCCGTAAGCTGACCCGGCTGGCGGAGTCGGTAGTGTTTTGCTTCGACGGCGACCGCGCTGGCCGCGCCGCGGCATGGCGAGCGCTGGAAACGGCGCTGCCCATGGCCGGCGGCCAAACCGAAATTCGTTTCCTGCTAATGCCGGACGGCCACGACCCCGACTCGCTCGTGCGAGAGCGCGGCAAGGAGCACTTCGAGGAGATGATGGCAGACGCTTCACCGCTGTCCACGTTCCTTGTGGGGGAGCTCAGCAGCCGCGTCGACCTTCGCAGCGCCGACGGCCAGTCTCGGCTCGTCACGCTCGTCGAGCCGCTGCTGGCCCAGCTGCCGGAGGGGGTGTATCGGAAAAAGCTGCTCGAGCAGCTTGCCGAGCGCCTGGATACTTCTATTGAGCGGCTCACCGAGCTGCTGCGTACCCAGCCGCCACAGCCGGCCACTGCGCGCGTGTCTGAGCCCGCCGCCAGCGCGGTGCGGCCGCTGCGTTCGAGCTTAGTGCGCAAGGCGCTGGCGCTCGCGCTGCAGCACCCTGCTGCGGCCGCTCAGATTGACCCCATCCAGGGCCTCGACGGCGTCGAGCAGCCCGGCGCGTCTCTGCTGCGACAGCTCCTTGAAGTCTCCGCCAGCAATCCCCAAATCACTACGGCGGGTCTGCTGGAGCGATTCCGTGAAGATCCGGCGGGGCGTCATTTGGGCCAGCTCGCCGGGGTCGCGACGCTCGACGAGGAGGACGCCGCAGCTGCCGTGCTGCGGGACTGTCTGGAGCGCATCGTCACAGCCTCGCGACGTGAGCGGCTCAGCGCCCTGCTGGAGCGCGGCAGCAGCCTCAGCGAGGAAGAACGGGCCGAGGCGCGCGAGCTGCTTAGGGCCAGCGGCGTCGGCGCCAGCAGGCCCAGCGCCTAGGCAACCGACTTTGGAACTTGGCTGCTGGATGAGTAGCTGAAATTCCGCTAGGATTGATCGTTTATTTCGGCCCGCTAACCGCGAGGACGCACTGCTGAATATGCAAACCCCCACACCCGCCCAACCGCCAGAAGAGGACGAGCGCCAGTCGCAGCTCAAGCTACTTATTGCCAAAGGCAAGGAGCAGGGCTACCTGACTTATGGCGAAGTCAATGATCATTTGCCGAGCGAGATCGTCGATCCCGAGCAGATCGAAGACATCGTCAACATGATCAACGACATGGGCATCACCGTGTACGAGAAGGCCTCCGATGCGGAGTCCATTGTGCTGTCGGATTCCGCCGTCTCCACCGATGACGACACCGAGGAAGCTGCCGCAGCGCTCGCAACGGTCGACAGCGAATTCGGCCGCACCACCGACCCAGTGCGCATGTACATGCGCGAAATGGGGACGGTCGAGCTCCTTACCCGTGAGGGCGAAATCCGCATCGCCAAGCGAATCGAGGAAGGCCTGGACCAGGTGCGCTCGGCGCTGGCACAGTTTCCACTCGCGATCGACGTGTTCCTGACCAGCTACGACCAGGTCGTCGCCGGCGAGACACGCATGCAGGACGTGATCGTTGGCTTCATCGATCCGAATGAGGAGATCGCCGATCCCAATGCAAAGGTCGACAGCGATGACAGCTCGGAGGAGGTAACGGACACCGGACCCGACCCCGAAGAAGTCGCGAGGCGCCTAAAGAAGATTCGGCGCTTGCAGAAAAAATACGTCGAAAGCCTCGAGGCGCAAGGCATCCGGCATGCGTCGACTCGAAAAGCGCTGCACAGCCTCGTGGCCGAGTTTATGGAGATCAAGCTCGCACCGAAGGTGTTCGAGATCATGGTTGCGCAGCTTCGCGACTCAGTTAACGGTATCCGCGGACTCGAGCGGCAGGTTATGGCCTTGTGCGTGCGTGATGCGAAGATGCCGCGCAGGGATTTCATCGCGAGTTTCCCGAAGAACGAAACGAATCTTACCTGGGTCGACAAACACATCCGCGCAAAGCGTAAGCACTCCTCGCAGCTCGCCAAGCTCAAGGACGATATCTTGCGCGCCCAGAAGCGACTCAAAAAGCTCGAGTCGCTCACCTTCCTGAACATCGGCGAGATCAAGGATATCAATCGCGAGATCTCGATGGGCGAGGCTCAGGCCCGGCGCGCAAAGAAAGAGATGGTCGAGGCCAATCTGCGTCTCGTGATCTCGATCGCCAAGAAATACACGAACCGCGGCCTGCAGTTTCTAGATCTGATTCAGGAAGGCAACATCGGTCTCATGAAGGCCGTAGACAAATTCGAGTACCGACGCGGTTACAAGTTCTCGACCTACGCGACGTGGTGGATCCGCCAGGCGATAACGCGCTCGATCGCTGATCAGGCCCGCACAATTCGGATTCCCGTGCATATGATCGAGACGATCAACAAACTCAACCGGATCTCGCGGCAGATGCTGCAGGAGATGGGGCGCGAACCGACGCCGGACGAGCTCGCCGAGCGCATGGATATGCCCGAGGACAAGGTCCGCAAAGTGCTCAAGATTGCCAAGGAGCCGATCTCGATGGAGACGCCCATTGGCGACGATGAGGATTCGCATCTTGGCGACTTCATCGAGGATGCCGAGATTTCCTCGCCGGTCGAGTCGGCGACGTCGGAAGGGCTCAAGGAAACCACCCACGCCGTGCTCGCCGGATTGACGCCGCGCGAGGCGAAGGTACTCAGGATGCGTTTCGGCATCGATATGAACACGGATCACACACTCGAAGAAGTCGGCAAGCAGTTCGATGTGACCCGCGAGCGTATCCGGCAGATCGAAGCCAAGGCGCTGCGCAAGCTGCGCCATCCGTCGCGCTCCGATCAGCTGCGCAGCTTCCTGCTCGAAGACTGAGCCGATAGATTCCGATCAGGCTCACGCCGAGCAGAGTCCTCGGCGCGGGCCTTTTTTATGGTTCCAAGTGGTACCATATCGCGCGCAGGGCCTGTAGCTCAGTTGGTTAGAGCAGGGGACTCATCGAAAGGTGCCTTCGCGCCGTAAGGCGCGAAGTGGACGGGATGAATTCAGGGAAACCGTAGCAGAGCCTGCCGGCAACCCTGAGCCAAGCCGGCGGTACACCGCCGGAAGGTGCAGAGACTACCTGAGAGCTTTAGCGCTCTTAATAACAGGCTTCGAGCGTCCCGCACCCTAGCAGCAGTGCGCTGCGGGTGAAGAGATAGTCCACTCCCGCCGGAAACGGCGGGGCAGAGTGAATCCCTTGGTCGTAGGTTCGAGTCCTACCGGGCCCACCACTTAACTCGCCGGCTGATTTGCGTCAGCGGGCCGTCGTCGATATCAGCTCGTCGTGGCGAGCTTGAAAGCCGGGCGTTCGCGCAAGCGCGCGTAATATTCGCTCAAGTTGCCGAGGCCTTGTGGGAATACGCCGAAATCCTCGGCGAGAAACAAAGCATAGCCCACTACGATATCCGCGGCCGAAAACTCTTCTCCAACGAGATACTGCTTGCCCTCGAGCGCCGTATCGACGGCGCGGGCGAAGTGCTTGAACACGCGGCGAGCCTGCTCGGCGGCCTTTTTGTCGCGCTCGACCTCGGGCAAGAAAGCGCTGTGCTGCAGCAGCTGCGTCAACGGGTCCATGAGCTTGTTCTCACCGAACTGCAGCCACTCCAGGAAAGGACCATACGCGTCGGAATCACGGCCCGGCAGAAGCTTCCCGTCTGCATAGCGATCCAGCAGATACTGGACCACCGCGATCGACTCGGAGCCCGCGTACACGTCGTCGAGTAGCATCGGCAGTGTCCCGTAGGACTCGATCTCGAGGTGGTCGGCGAGCCTGAACGCGCGAGGATCGAACGGCAGCATCTCAGCGTCATATTCGACTCCGAGTTCCTCGAGCAACCAGAGCACCCGCGTCGAGCGACTCTTAGCGTAATGGTAGAGCTTCATTGAGCAATCCGTCTGGTTAATTTATGTCGGCGTGGACTGAAGTGTGTCACATTAGTCCGCATGTCTAAATCCCCGCGCAGCACGGGGCGACGGCAGCGTTCCGGACGCCTGGAGGTCCTTTAGATGCAACTCATGAGCCGGGTTTTTGTGGGGCTGGGCGCCCTGGCACTGCTGCTCGCGACGGGGCTTGGGGCTTATGGCACCCACGCGCTCGCCGAGCAGGTGCCGGCAGCTACGTGGAACGCTTTCAGCACGGCCGTGGACTACCAGTTCTATCACGGCTTGGGCCTCATCGCCGTCGCAGCACTGACGGAAGCTCGCCCGCATGCCGTGCTGTTTCGCGTTGCCGGTTGGCTATTGATCGGCGGCATCGTTCTATTCTGCGGCAGCATTTACGCGACTGCCTTCGGCGCGCCGCCAGCGTTCGGCGGGGCAGCGCCGCTCGGCGGCTCGGCGTTCATGGCCGCCTGGCTGATCCTCGCCCTAGGCGCCTGGCGGGCGCGCTAACGCGGCCCGACATATCCGCTCGCAAAGTTCCTCGAAGCTGATCCCGGCCGCGGCCGCAGACTGTGGCAGAAGGCTCCCAGCCGTCAGGCCCGGCAACGTGTTGACCTCCAGGCACCACAGGCCGCCCTGCGGATCCATACGAAAATCCGCCCGGCTGTAGCTCGATAGCTTGAGTGCTTGGTGCGCCCTGAGCCCAAGCCTCTGGACGCTGCCCGCCGTGGCAGCGGAAACGTCGGCAGGAAAAATCTCGCGTGCCGCATCCGCCTGATACTTGGCCGCATAGTCGAAGATCTCGCCCGTCAGCGGGACGATTTCGCCGACCGCAAGCGCGGTATTCTCGAGGATGCCGACGGTGAGCTCTCTGCCCGGTATGTACTGCTCGATCATGACTTCGGAATCGAAGGCCGCCGCCTGCTCGATCGCCGAGGGCAGCGCGGACGCCTCACGCACGAGCGTGAGCCCCACGGTTGAACCCTGACTGTTCGGCTTCACAATCACGGGCAAGCCGAGCTCATCAACGACCCGGGCCGGATCGACCGGCACCATGAGCCATTTCGGCGTCGGCACGCCGGCCGCCAGAAGCAGGCGCTTGGCGATGTCCTTGTCCATCGCCAGTGCGCTGCCGAGCATTCCGCTGCCGGTATAGCGAATTCCTGCGAGGTCCAGCGCACCCTGAACGGTTCCATCCTCGCCGGCACCACCGTGCAGTGCGAGAAACACCAGGTCCACCTCGGTCAGTCGGCCGGAGCCGATGCCGGCCGGCAACCCGCCCGGCGCCATCGCGAGATCCCGCGGCGGCGCCCGATCGATACCCTGACTCAATAGCTCGCGCTCTTGTTCCGACGAGAGTAAGCCCCGGCTCATCTCCACGGTCAGCACATCATGGCCTGCCACGCGCAAAGACCGCACCACCTGCGCGGCGGAGGCGATCGAGACGTCGCGCTCGGCACTGACACCGCCAAACAACACAGCGATTTTCACAACGAGCTCCGCGCAGGCGGGCGCGCCTGCAATAGTGTTCGCCTTGTTCTTCCGGACATTTCTGTGCCTCCCTGCCGCGGAGCCGCAGCCGGCACCAAGCATAGGCGCAAATTCTACGTGAAGATTTCCAGCCGCGTCCGCGAATTGAAACTGCTTCGCGCGCAGAGTCAGCAGCGGACAGCTAGCCAATTTTGCGCTTTATGTAAAACGCCCGGAGTTAGCCTACCGGACATTGGTGTATAAATGTCGAGCAACTTACCGCGCCGCCTTGGCCGCGGTAGTTGCGACGCAAAAGCGCGCGATTCACAGCAGCGCTCAGAACGAAAGAAGCAATAATAACAACAACGCCGGAGCGCTCCTCACCATGCAGCGAATAACGTGGATCGCGGTTTCAATTCTGCTGATCGGCGGATGTGGCGGCGGTGTATCAACTGGACCTGCCGCGATCGACTTCGCGCCGGAAACGCCACTGGAAACACCACCAGAAACGCCGCCGGAAACACCACCAGAAACGCCGCCGGAAACACCACCAGAAACGCCGCCGGAGACGCCACCGGAGACGCCACCGGAGACGCCACCGGAGACGCCGCCGGAAACGCCACCAGAGCAGAGCTTCATCGCGCTCTACGCGCCGAACACCGATGATGGCCCTTACCCGAATGACATCTACAACCCGATCGCCGCCGGCGTCGGCTCCACGCTAGCCGTGCCCCGAGGCATCTCGAGCCCGCTGGCTGCCGCCCTGAACACCCTCGACGGTTTCTCGACAACGGCGGCGATCACGGCCCCGTTCAGCGCGCCGATAGACCCGGCCACCTTGATCCCATTCGACCTCTCGGCACCTACCGGCGCTGAGACCGTGCTCGTGCTCAATATGAACACGCGGGAGCCACTCCGTCCCGACCTGGACTACGAACTCCGAATCAGTGACGCGGCGGGTGCCGACAGCAGTGTGCTCGAGATCGACCCGGTCACACCACTGACGTCGCAAACGACATACGCTTTCATTCTGACGAGCGGAATCGAGAATGCTTCGGGCGATTCCGCAGGTGCTGACCTAGCATTCGGCGCCGTGCGGGATGCCCATCTCGCGGGCCTGACGAGCGTTCCCGAGAATCCCGCGCTCGATCCCTTGTTCCCGGCGATCACACCACTGATCGACGTAGCCATCGACCTGCTGGGTTTGCCGGGCGACGAGATCGTCAGCGCCTGGAGCGTGACAACGCAGTCGATCGACGACGTGCTGGTAAACATCGAGCGCAACGCGGCGGCTGGAACCTCGGCGCTGACATTCACAGGCTTCGCTACGGATGCAATCGATCCGGGATTTCCCGGCACTGCAGACATCTATGCCGGCTACCTCGAGGTTCCCTACTACGGCGATCCCCAGGATACGCTTGGTAGCTTCTGGTTGAACTCCAGCGCCGTTCCGCCAACCGCCGCCGACCCGGTGCCGCTTGCGCGCGTGCCCGAGTTGCGCATCCCGCTGCTCGCGACTCTGCCGAATTCGCGCAGCGGGCAGCGTAAGCCGAGACGCGGCTGGCCCGTCGTGATCTACCAACACGGCGTCACGCTCGATCGCACGACTATGCTCGCGATCGCCGACTCCTTCGCCTCACAGGGATTTGCAGTCGTCGCCATCGATCTGCCGTTGCATGGCGTCACAGATACGACGAGTCCGTTCTATCAAACGCCTGGAAATAGCAGCAATGAGCGGCATTTTTATCTCGACAACTTCGATGCGCTAGGCCGATCGATTCCCGACGGCGCAATCGACGACGGCCGGCAGATCTTCAACGTCTCCAATCCGCTCAACGCGCGAGACCATATCCGCCAAGCCGTTTCCGACCTCATCCATCTGACACTCACGCTGCCGACAATGGATTTCGGCATCCGCGGCAGAAATATCGATGGCGATCGGATCCATCTTGTCAGTATTTCCTTGGGCACCGCACCCAGCAGTGTATTTCTCGGGCTCAGTTCCGACATCCGTTCGGCGACACTGTCGAGCCCGTTCGCGACCTGGTCACGCATCCTCACCGATCCCGACTCCGTGACTTATGGCGCACCGATTCGGGCCAGTCTCGCAGCATCAGGGCTGATCCCCGGAACTATCGGCTTCGATCGCTTCGTCCGCGACCTGCAAACCATCATGGATCCGGCAGACCCGGCGAACTACGCTGCCGCCACAGCGCTCAATCCTCTGCACACGCTGGAGGTGCTCGGCGACCGAGATGTACCGACTGGTCCGACCGATTACATTGCCGGACTCTGGGACCTCCGCGACGTCACGGCCGCAAATCCAGTGATCGTAGATCTCGATGGCGCGCGCGGCATCGTACGTTTCTCGTCCGGTGATCACGTTTCTTTGCTCGACTCGACGGCCGGCCCAGAGGTTACTCTAGAGATGCAAACCCAGATGGTGACGTTCGCCATCACTAACGGCACGATGATTGCAATCACCGATACGAGCGTAGTCGAGTAAGCCGCAGCCCAGCTCACCGGGAGACGACGATGCGCATCCTTCGAGACCCCAAGTTTAGCGCCACGGTATGCCTCGCCCTCGGCCCGACCGTCGGCTGGACACAGCCGGTGCGACAATCCGGTAACCAAGTTATCGACGAGATCGTCGTCACCGGCAGCTACATAGCCCGACCAACGCAGGCCGATTCACCCGCGCCACTGCGCGTGATAACGCAGGGCGATATCGAAAATCTCGGGATCAACCAGATTGGCGACATCATCCAGCGGCTGACGATCAACACGGGTTCACAGAACAAGCCGGACGCGTTCACGCAGAATTTCACGACCGGCACGAGCAACGTCAATCTACGCGGTCTCGGGGTTAGCTCGACGCTCGTAATGATCAATGGTCGACGCCAGACGCAGAGCGCTGCTGCGACGAACCGTGGCGAGAATTTCGTCGATACCTCTTCGTTGCCGCCGATGATCGCGTTCGACCGCATTGAGACGCTCAAGGACGGTGCGACTGCTCTCTACGGCTCCGACGCCGTGGCCGGGGTAGTCAACTTCATCACGCGCAGCGACTTTGTCGGCCTCGATCTGCAGTTCGATTTTCGATCGGTCGATGGCTATCCCCAACAGGACAGCGAAGTGAGCGGAATCTTCGGCACCGGCGAGGGTGCAACCCATCTTTTGGCCGCGTTCACCCTGCTCGACCGCAGTCCGTTGTCAACCAACGACCGACGGCTGTCGGGGCCAACCGACGACCTGAGCCAGGCGGGCAACCCCGGCTCCTTCGTCATACCAACCCTGCCTGGCAATCCGGTCTATGCAGCAGTCTGGAGCTCCGCCTTCGATTCGAATCTGAACGGCCTTGCCGACGCGCTCGAGCCGCGCTTCGGCCTTCCGGCGGTACCCGGCTCACAGCTGCCCGTGTTTGCGGATCCGGACTGCACGGCGATCGCCGCGCTGGATCCGAAGGTCGTCCCGACCATTGCCGCGTCCGTCCCTAGCCCGATCGGTGACATCCCCATCGGCCTATGCCAGTTTGATTTCGGCGCCTATTACTCTATCGTGCCCGACGAACAGCGCCTGTCGGCCTACTTCGAGCTCACACATGATTTCAGCGATCAATTGAGCGGCCGCTTGGAGCTACACCTCGCAAACAACGAAGCGACACGCAACAACTCGCCGACTTTCCCGTTTGCAGCGTTCCCGGAAGTGTCAGCAGCGCATCCGGACAACCCCTACGGCACTAACGTCAGTTTCATCGGCCGCGTGCTTGGCGCGGGCGGGACAGCCGTTGACAGCGTGCACAATTCCGATACCTGGCGCTTCGCCGCCACATTGAACGGTGACATCGACACCACGTGGGGATGGGAGATCGGCGTGCAAAAAAGTCGTAACGAGTTCTTCGTGGCAGCGCCGGATGTGCTCGTGGACCGCTTCGATTTCGCGATCCGCGGTCTCGGCGGGGCGGGCTGCGATCCGGTCGCCGGCGTTCCGGGCGCCGGCGACTGCGTCTACTTCAACCCATTCGGCAGCGCGTTGACGGGGGCGGGCACCGCGAACCCACCTGCCCTGCTCGCGGATCTAGTCGGTCGTCTGAGCTTCGATGCGGTCAGCGAGCTCATGACGATCGACGGCGTGGTAACCGGTGAGTTCGGCGAGCTCGGCGGCAATCCGATCGGCGCTGCGCTCGGCGCGCAGATTCGCGAGGCGAAGCTCAGCTACGACTATAACGACGAGGCCAACCAGGATAATTTCCAATTCCTGGTCGGCAACCCGGATTTCGGCGACAGCCGCGATGTTACCGCACTGTTCGCGGAACTCGCCTTACCCCTCAGCGACGCAATCGACGTCCAGCTCGCGGCCCGCTACGAGGACTACGGCAACGGCGTCAACTCGGCGGACCCTAAGCTGTCCATGCTCTGGCGGCCAACCGATTCTCTCTCCGTTCGCGGATCTGCCGGGACGTCTTTCCGCGCACCATCCCTGTATCAGAACTACGGAACGCAGACTTCATTGGCGCAGCTTGTCGATCCGGATGTCGGCACACCGCAGTTCTTCCCAGTGCGCGCCCAGCCGAACCCGTCGGGGCAGCCTTTGCAGCCGGAGCAAGCCGATGTTCTGAATTTCGGCATCAGCTGGTTCATCCGTGAAAATCTAGAGCTCAGTGCCGATTACTGGTCCTTTGATTACACCGACGTCATCATTCAGCAGAATCCGCAGGCGATCCTCGACGCCGCTAATGCGGGCGACCCGCAGGCGCTCAGTCAGGTGATCCGCGACCCGCTCAGCGGTTTGCTGGTGCGTGTCGATACGTTTTACGACAACGCGTCGAGCCTGAAGACCGACGGCTTCGACATCGCTCTGACCTACCTTCTCGATGGAGGCAACGCAGGTGATTTCGTACTAGGCGCCGATGCTACCTTCGTGTCGAGCTACGAGGCCGTAGACCCGCAGGCCGGACGCATAGACGGCGCCGGCCAGCGGAATTTTCGAAATTTCGCGACCTCGGTGCCGGAACTACGAGCAACCACCTTCGTGAATTGGAACCGCGGCAACCATGGAGCGAATGCGTATCTGAACTACATCGACACCTACACCGACGACGAGGGCGGGCCGATGGCGCTCGAGAGCATCGACAGTCAGATGACCGTGGACGTGCAGTACAACTTTCGATTTCGCTACGGAACAAGCCCGACGTTCTCGGTCGGAGCGATTAACCTGTTCGACGAGGACCCGCCACGCGTGACCACGAACGGCGGCTACGATTCCAAGGTGCACAATCCCCTCGGCCGCGTGCTCTACGCCCGAGTCAGCTTCCCATTCTATTGATCTAGCTACGCGAAAAGACCGCGTCGCGAGCGCGAACGGCCGGTCTCCGGGATGCCAGCGAGCAGCTCACGCGCCCGTAACTGATCGGGCGCGTCGAGATCGACAAGCCAATCGACGCGCTGACCGGTCGCCCGGGCGACGGCGAGCCCGCCACGATAAACGAGACGGTTTCCGGCGACGGCCGCAACCCGTCCGCCGGGCGTCAGGATCCCGGCCAGGTTGAGCGGATCGGCCGCGGCGAGCACGAGCCATTCGCCAGCATCTGCGTCGCGGCGCATACGGCGGAGCACGGGCAACGCCTCGTCGAGCGCGAACTGCTCGCCGCCAAGGCCGTCAACGAAGCGGCCACCACGAATCTCGCCGCGGGCCTCCCAGGCGCGGAAACAACGGAGCAGCTCACGCCAGCTCGGACCCGGCTGCTCGCGATCGAGCACGCGCCGGCAAACCACGCCATAGCGCTGCAGCAGGCTGCGAGCGGCGTGCTCGATAGCTTCTGTCGGTCGAGCCGCATCGGCCCCTCCGACGGGCCTGACCAGCGCCCAGCGACCCGCTGAGTCCAGGTCCGGCCCTCGGCGGCGCGCGCGGCCATGGAAGCCGCGCCGCCGGCTCTGGGGCGTCGTGAGCGCGCGCAGTCCTCGGAACGAGTCCGAGGTAACGCGGCCCGCGGCCGCGAGCTCCGCCAGGGCTTCTTCGGTTTGCACGCGCAGCAATCCGGTCGTCTGCACGAGCTCGAGAAAAAACAGCGCGCCCGACTGCTCGAGCGCGGCGGCGACCCGCCCAGCCGCACTCGACAGTGGCAGCGGCGCATCATGTGGCGGCCCATTGAGCGCGAGCCAGTGCACGAGCGCGTTGCGCGGCAGCAGCACGATGGGAGACGCACGCACGAGCCGCCGCGGCCTCACGCTCGGCGTGCCACGCAGCGACGGATGCAGCCAGACAAAGGCACCGCTTGCGGTCAGTTGATCGAGAAAATCCCCTGTGTAGTCCGTAAGCCGAGTGGGCAGGAGTTCTTGCTCCCAGGCAACCGCTGGCGCCGCAATACCCTGAAACTCGTTGAGCACAGCAGCGGCGGCATCGATTCCGGCGCGTCGATGCCGGCCCAGGCCCTGCCATTCGAACAGGAAGCGCTGGTAGTCGGCGATCGTGACAGGCTCTATCTCGCTGCGCAGTCGAGTGAGCGTGTAGCGGTGGATGCGCGCGAGCAGACCACGCTCGCACCATTCGATCCCATCTGTCGCATCGTTCGCGGCAGCCGTGTAGCAGCCGCGCATCGCGACACCCTCGATCTCCAGCGCGACGAGCGCCTGGACAATCTCGGCCTCGCCGACACCTATCGATCGCGCAAGCTCGGCCGCGTGCACTGGCCCGAGGCAGGCCAGACGACTGCGTGTGAGCTCGCGAAGCGCCGCGTCGGCGTCTGAGATGCCGCTGGCAAGCTCGATGAGAACTTGGTCGGCAACGCCATCCGGATGCACGAGCGCGAGCTCGTGCAAACGCTCGGCGGCTACCCAGAGGGGCAACCCGCCGCGCGTGACAAGCCGAGTAGCCCGCCCGGATGCTGCCAGCGCCTGGAGCCAAGCGACCCAGGATCCACCGACGCCATGACCGCGCTCCGCCTCGGCGGTCGTCAGGCAACCCACGCTCGCTAGCGCATCGTGGAGCTCTTCGAGATCGCGCGGCGCGGGCCAAGCCTCCTCCCGAACCCGTTCTATCGCCCGCTGATCGAGCCTGCCGAGCTCCGACGCCTGCGCGACGGTCATATAGCGCCGTGCCTGAACTGCGAGCGTGCGCCGCTCCTCCGCTGGTGCATCGTCGAGGAAGGCATAGGGCTTTGCGCAGAGCACCTCCTGCGCGAGGGGCGATGGGCTCGTGAGCTCGCAGCAGTGGATCTCGACCTGCCCTGCCTCGATGCGCTCGAGCAGCGCCTTGAGACCGTCGAGGTCCATGACGCCGCGCAGGCAGTCGTGCATCGTCTGTTTGACGAGCGGGTGGTCGGGAATCTCCCGCTCGCCGGCAATGTTCTCAGCGCAGGCGAGCTGGTCGGGAAACACCGTCGCCATGAGGTCCTCGGCATCGTTGCGCTGGAATGCTGCTGGCGCCTTGCGGCCGTTGCGGAACCGCCGGACCGCGAGCGCGATCGTCGCGTTCCAGCGCCAGTGACCTGGGAACATCGGCGCGGCCAACACGGCCTGAGAGAGGACGCTATCGACCGTCTTGCTCGACAGGTAGGACGCAACTTCCTCAAGCTCGAAGCTATGCACGGCACCGAGCGAAATCACGATCGCATCCTCGAGCGCGGCGGCTTGCAGCTCGAAGTTGAAGCGGCGGCAAAAGCGCTTACGCAGCGCCAGACCCCAAGCCCGATTGACTCGGGAGCCCAGCGGCGAATGGATGACGAGATGCGCATCTCCGGTCTCGTCGAAGAAGCGCTCGACCACCAGATGCTCGGCTGTCGGCAGACGTCCGAACGCCGCCCTCGCCCCCGCAAGATACTCAACAAGCTGTTCGGCAGCGGCCAGTGTGATCTTCAGTCGGTCGGTCAGCCCAGCGGCGACGCGCTGCGGAGCCTCCTCGGCGAGCGCACGGTCGAGTCGAGCCCGCAGAGCCGAGACGGCCGCGGACAACTCATCACTGCGACCCGGCGCCTCACCAAACCAGAATGGTATCGTCGGTGGCTGTCCATGTGCGTCATCGACGAAGACTTTTCCCGCGGTCACTTTGACGATCCGATAGGACGAGTTGCCGAGCTGAAATATGTCGCCGGGCAGGCTCTCGAAAGCGAAATCCTCGTTGAGCGTGCCGATGAACAGCTCATCCGGCACGCGCACGACGTCGTAGTCAAACTGGTCCGGGATTGCCCCGCCGTTGGTCACCGCAGTCAACTTCGCGCTGCGCCGCGGCCGCAGCACTCCGTTGACTTGATCGTGGTGCAGATAGGCGCTTCGCCGACCCCGCTGCGTACTAAATCCCTCGGCAAGCATCTTGATAACCGCTAGATAATCCCCCCGAGACAGATCCGCATACGGTGCTGTCCGACGCACACTTGCAAAAAGCTCCTCAACGCCACGCTCGCCCATGCTGACCTCGGCAACGATCTGCTGCGCGAGAACGTCGAGCGGCTGTCTGCAAAGCTCGATCCGATCGAGATTGCCGGCCGCGATGCTCTCGAGCAGCGCAACCGACTCGACGAGCTCGTCGCGTGACAGCGGCAGCAATCGACCCTTCGGGAGACGCTCTATGCCGTGGCCGGAGCGACCGACGCGCTGCAAGAAAGTGCCGATGGCCCGCGGTGAGCCGAGCTGGCACACGAGGTCGACGTCACCAATATCTATTCCAAGCTCGAGCGAGGCGGTCGCAACCAAGGCCTTGAGCTGCCCTGCTTTGAGCGCCTCCTCCGCCTTGAGGCGATGCTCCTTGGCAAGACTGCCGTGATGCGCTGTTACATGCTCGGCGCCGCAACGCTCGGCCAGATGGCGGGCCAAGCGCTCGGCCATACGCCGCGTGTTGACAAAGACTAGCGTGGTTTTATGAGCGGCAATGAGGTCGGCAAGGCGATCGTAAATCTCGATCCAGATCTCATTCGACATGACTGCCTCGAGCGGCGAGCCCGGCAACTCGATCTGTAGATCCCGGCTACGCTGGTGGCCCGCATCGACAATTGTGCAGTCGGGATTGCCGCGGGACGTGAGGTACTCTGCGACCACGTCGATGGGCTTGATCGTTGCAGAAATCCCGACGCGAACGGGCGGCCGTTCGCAGAGGTCGTCGAGCCGCGCAAGCGACAAAGACAGATGGGCGCCGCGTTTGTTGGCTGCGACGGCATGGATCTCGTCGAGTATCACGGTGCCCACCGTACGCAGCATCTCCCGGCCGGAAGCAGAGGTCAGCAGGATGTACAGCGACTCCGGCGTCGTGACCAGAATATGGGGCGGACGCTTTCGCATGCGCGCGCGTTCGCTCTGCGGCGTGTCGCCGGTTCGCAGCCAAGCCCTGATCGGCGCGTCCGGCAAGCCGCTTTCGAGCAGCCGATCGCGGATACCGGCGAGCGGCAGCTGAAGGTTTTTCTGAATGTCGTTGGACAGCGCCTTGAGCGGCGACACGTAGAGAACACGCGTCTGATCTTCCAGGCCGTGCGTAATTGATTCCTTGACGAGGCCATCGATCACCGCGAGAAAGGCAGCGAGGGTTTTACCGGACCCGGTTGGCGCGGAGATCAGCGTGTTTGCACCGGAAGCAATCGCCGACCAAGCCTCGCGCTGTACCTGCGTCGCCGCTGGAAACTGCTGCTTGAACCAGCCTGCGACCGCTGGATGAAACGGCATATTCATCATCGTCACAGGATACGCAAAAAACTAGGCGATAGGCAGGAGCCCTAGGCACCGTATAATAGTGCGCGTCGACACCCCGGACCCGACCATGAAGATGACCCGCAAGGAGTTCCTGGACTGGCCAAACAAGGCGATTACCTTGTTGGGCATGTCCGGCGTGGGTAAAACGACGCTCGCCAACAAGCTGCCAAAGTCGCAGTGGTTCCACTATTCGGGAGACTACCGCATCGGCACGAAGTATCTCGCCGAGCCGATCCTCGACAACATCAAGCAGCAGGCCATGCAGGTCGGCTTTCTACGCGATTTGCTGCGCAGCGACTCGATCTACATCGCCAGCAACATTACCGTCCACAATCTCACCCCGGTCGCTACGTTCCTCGGCAAGATTGGCAGAGCCGATCTCGACGGCCTGAGCGTCGCAGAGTTCAAGCATCGGCAGCGGCTGCACCGCGAGGCGGAGATTGGCGCGATGAAAGACGTCGCGCAGTTCATCGAGAAGGCGAAAGAGCTCTACGGTTACGAGCATTTTATCAACGATGCCGGCGGCAGCATCTGCGAGCTCGACGACCCGGAAGTCCTGACCGTGCTCGCAAACCACACGCTGATCCTCTACATCAAGGCGGACCCGGTTATGGAGCAGACGATGATCCAGCGCGCCATTGACCATCCGAAACCGATGTACTACCAAGAAGAGTTTCTCGATGAGCAGCTCGCGCTCTATCTTCGCGAGGCTGGTCTGGCGGGTGCCGATGAAATCGCTCCTGACGAGTTCGTGCGCTGGGTCTTTCCACGGCTTCTCGCCCACCGTCGCCCGCGTTACCAGGCGCTCGCGGACGCGCATGGCTACACGATCGACGCGCGCGCTGTCGGAGCGATCGACGGCGAAGCCGACTTCCTGGCGCTCGTCGGCGCCGCGCTGGACTGACTCGACGGGCGATCAGCTCGCGATTAGCCCCCAGCTCCAGGCCGAGACCAATATCCCTGCGGCCAGTCCCGCCGCGTAGATCTGCGCGCCCGGGCGGCGCGCGAGCTCGCCTATCGCGAGCAGCAGGCCTATCGCAAGTCCTGCGATGAAGCCCGTCAAGTGCGCAATGATGTCGACGCTGCCGCCTTCAGCGCCACCGCCGGTGCCGAGAAAGGCCAGCAGCCCCAAAGCAGCCGTGATTGGCGCCGCGCGCGTCCTCCAGCTTGTAGCCTTGAGAAACCCGCGCCGCCAGGTGTAGGCCGCAAGCAAGCCAAGGGCCGCGAATACGGCCGTAGAGGCGCCGATCGCCAGATGCCCAGAGGGCTGGATCAGCGCATTGAGCGCATTGCCGAGCGCGCCGCCGGCGAGAATTCCGAGCCAGGCAACGCCACTGCCGAGATAGCGCCCGGCGTAGAGGCCGAAGAAGCCACCGAACGCGAGGTTGCCGGCAAGATGCGCCGTATCGACGTGCAGGCACAGTGCGGTCACGGTCCGCCACCATTCACCGGCCAGCACGCGATCGACATCAAGACGGCCGACAGCGAGCCAGGGCTGGCCGAGCAGATCCTGATTCGCGGCCACAGCTGCGACGAGCAACACGGCAGCGTAGGCGCCGACGCCCGTCCATCCGGACTCGAGTTCGTCGAGCTTTACGGTGCCGTGTCGCGGACTGGACACGGCCTCGGCATGATAGGCGGCAAGCTCTTCGCTCGCTCTGACTGCGCTGGCGGCAGGCACGCTAAGCTGCCACGCGCCCTCGAGCCGGGTCAGCGTGTGCTCGATGCCGACGGCTCGCAAAACAAAACCGGCCTCATTGACCTGACTGCTGTCGCGAGAAGCGAGCACAATAACCCAGGGATCAATGCTCACTGGCTTTGCTCCGCGGCAAGGCGTCGACTATATTCATTACTCACGGTCTTTGGGTGCGGCACGGCTACGATGGCAGAACGATATCATGCTGAACTGGCCACCCGACTCGGCCCGATTAGCTTTGTAGTCGATCAGGCCGGCCGGCTCGTCGAGCTTACTTTCGGGCCATGCGCTGCCGCAGAGCACGGCGACTCGCCCGGCTGTCGGCGCGTCCGGGACGAGCTCGCCGAGTATTTTGCCGGTACTCGCACGGCGTTCGACCTCGAGCTCGCTCCCTCCGGCACGCCGTTTCAGACTCGTGTCTGGGACGCGCTGATGGAGATACCGTACGGTCGGACGTTTAGCTACGGTGAGATCGCCCACCGCATCGGCTTGCCGGGGGCGGCGCGCGCGGTCGGACAGGCCAACGGCGCCAATCCGATCCCGGTCATTATCCCCTGCCACCGCGTCATTGCAGCGGACGGCACGATCGGTGGCTTCTCAAGCGGCCTGAATATCAAACGGCAGCTGCTCGATCTCGAGCGGGTCAGGCTAGCCGCCTAGCACTTATCACGGCATCCCTGATGACCGCTTTGCGCTGTTACCGCTGTGGAGCTGATCTCACTAAGCTGACCCTGCCGCTCAGCCGGCGCGATCAATGTTCCACGTGCCGAGTCGATCTTCGCGTCTGCCT
>JAHEEM010000169.1 GCA_024640695.1 Rhodospirillaceae bacterium
GGAATCATTGCCGACATTCAGGAACGGCGTGCGAATGACGCTGAAGCACCGGCCGCACGCCCAGCGGCGGGCCTGATCAACACGCCGGACGCGCCGCCCGTGCAGCCGGTTGGCGACGGTTCAACCGCAGTCACGCCAGAACCCATTCAGGATACGCCGTCCGGCGCCGGCGCCGAGCTCGATGCTGCCTTCGAGCGCGCTCGCGAGCTGCAGGCGGCTGGGCAGCTCGACGATGCCCAGGTTCTGCTATTTTTCGGCGCGCGCCAGGGCCACGCCCGTTCTGCGTTCGCCTACGCGGAACTGAACGACCCGAATCATCACTCATCGGAGACGAGTCTGCTGGCAGAGCCCGACGCCTTCCAGGCGTTCCGCTGGTATTCGGCCGCGCTCGACGGTGGTATCGATGACGCGGCTGCCCGGCTCGATGCGCTCAGGGTGTGGGCCGAGGAGGCCGCTGCGTCGGGCAACGCCGAGGCCGAGCGGCTCTTGCTACAGTGGGAGTAAAGGACATGAACATGTGCCATGTGTTTGCACGAAGTCGCAGCGCGGGTGTGGCACTCGCGATAACACTGCTGGTTGCCGCGCTCGGCACCGCCACGGCACAAGTTACGAGGCCACTGACGCTCGAAGGTAAACGGGCACTCTACCAGCGGGTCATCGCCGTGCCTGGCGCCGGTATAGTCGCAACGGCCGGTGCGTCGATGCGACAGGCGCAGCCCGTTGTGCCGTTCACGGTCTTCTACGTCTACGAGCGTGCGCGTGTCGACGGCCGCGAGTGGCTCCACGTCGGACTCGACAGCACGGGAGACGTACGTGGCTGGCTGCCGTCCGAGCAGGGCGTCGACTGGCGACAGACGCTCACTGTTGGTTTCAAGGATCCGGCCAACCAGCCTCGGGTCCCGCTGTTTGCGGATCGGGACCAGCTCAAGGGGATGGCTGAAGATTTTGACGCATCGACCTATGGCGAGCTGCGGCAGCGTGCCATCGACGGCGACGTCGGCGACTCCGGCGTCATAGCCGTGCAGCCTGACGGGTTTGTCGACATTCGTCGCAACTTCTATCTGGTACCGATCCTGAGTCACGAGGACGTGCTCGTCGGCAACTATCAAGCCCGCTTGTTGGAAGTCGCGAGCGTGCCACTCGACTATCCGGATCCGTATCGTGCCGGCATTGTATTCGTCATCGATACGACGGTATCGATGCAGCCCTACATCGAGCAGACGCGCGAGATCATGCGCGGGGTCTACGATCAGATCGAGGCCGCCGGATTGTCGGACCGCGTAGCGTATGGTCTCGTCGGCTTTCGCGACGACATGTCGGCCGCCCCGGGCATTGACTATGTCTCGCGGGTGTTCTCGGATCTGACCGGCAGCGGCGATGAATTCTTGCGTCAGGTAGCCTCCGTCCGGGCTGCGACGGTTTCGACCCAGGGCTTCACCGAGGACCCTTACGCGGGCATCGAAGCGGCGTTGGACGAAATTGATTGGAGTAACCACTTCGCGCGCTATGTGATTTTGATCACCGATGCCGGCCCGCGGCTTGGCGACGATCCGCTGTCGGCTACAGGTCTTGATACGCAAGCGCTAAGGGAGAGGTTGGTCGATCGCGGAGTCTCGGCCTGGGCGATCCATCTGCGAACACCGACGGGTCTGCGCGAGAACGATCATGCGTCGGCCGAGCGGGAATATCGTGAACTGTCGCGAATTCCGGACATCGGCGAGTTTTATTATCCGGTCGAGACGGGCGACGTTGCGGATTTCGGCAGCGCGCTCGAGACCTTGATGCGCCAGTTAACCGACCAGGTCCGGATCGCGGCCTCCGGCTTTCGTCCGCTCGTCGAGCCCGGCGCTCCTGGCGGTGGCGAAGAGACCGAGCTCGCCGCGTTTCAGCAGAGGGTGGAGCGCCTCGGATATGCGTTGCGTCTCGATTACCAGCAGTTGCAGGCGGGCGGCGGTGCGGTGCCGGCGCTGTTCAGAGCGTACATGCTAGACCGCGATCTCGCGGCACCCGGCGAGGAGGCAGTCGACGTGCGCGTGCTTCTGACCCGTGATCAGCTGAGCGATATGCACGACGTGCTCGCGCAAATACTCGTGCGAGCGGAGGAGGGTGCGCTCGCGCCGCAGAACTTCCTGGATGAGCTTCGTAGCCTTTCCGCAATCGTTAGCCGCGATCCGGAAGCCGTCGAAACGGCGAGCGGCGGGCCGGGCGGGATGAGCCTCGCTGATTTGGGCTATATGCGAGAGTATATAGAAGGGCTGCCCTATCAAAGCGAGGTCATGAATCTCGATCTCGCGAACTGGCAAACCTGGACGGCGGTGCAGCAGTTCGAGTTCATCAATTCGCTTGATGGTAAGGTCGCGTATTATCGCGCGCTGCACGACAACCTCGATCTGTGGGTTTCTCTAGACGGCGGCCCCGTGGATGGCGATTCGGTTTACCCGTTGTTGTTGGAGGCCTTACCCTGAGCTCGGATCCGGTCTACTCGCTGCGCGATGTCGAGAAGACCTATGATGCTGGCGGTACGCGTTTCAATCTCAGGGTTCCGCGGCTTTCCGTGGCCAGGGGCAGCAAGCTTGCGCTGATCGGCGAGAGCGGATCCGGCAAGAGCACGCTGCTCGAGCTCCTGGCGATGATTCTAATGCCGAGCGAAGCGGGTGAATTCAAATTTTCGCCTTCCGACGGCGGCCCGGTAAGCGAACTCGATGCCATCTGGCACCGACGTGGCTCCGACACATTGAGCGAGCTGCGAAGCCGGTATATCGGCTACGTTCTGCAGCACGGCGGTTTGCTGCCGTATCTAAGCGTCCGCCGCAATATTGAGCTGCCTCGCATGCTGCTTGGGCTCCCCATCGCGGGCGTCGCGGACGAGCTTGGTGAGAAACTCGGGATCGTTCAACAACTCGATAAGCTGCCTGCGGCCTTGTCTGTCGGTCAGCGGCAGCGAGCCGCAATCGGCCGGGCGCTTGCACACGAGCCGCCTATCGTAATCGCCGACGAGCCGACCGCTGCGATCGATCCACTGAACTCACAACGGATCATGGCGTTACTCGTCGATCTGGTCGATGCGCTCGGCGTGACACTGATTCTCGCCACTCATGCGCACGAATTGGTGCGCGAGCGTGGCTTTACGCTGCTGCCACTCGAGATCGAAGCGCGGGACGATCATGCCATGAGCGTAACGGTGCAGCATGGCTGACGGGATAGTCGCCCTGGGTAGTGTCGGGCGCAGACTAAGGTTATGCGCCCGACTCGCGTTCGATGACTACCGACACGAGTGGGTGATATCCGGATGCGCCGTTCTTGCGCTGTCGGCTGTTCTCATTCCCTTGCTCGTACTGTTCGGTTTGAAGTACGGCATTATCACGAATCTGCTCGATCCGTTGATCGAGAATCCCCGCTATAGGGAGGTTGCCCCGATCGGTAGCGGGAACTACGAGCCGAGTTGGTTCGATGAAGTGAGCTCGCGCGACGACGTAGCTTTCGTTGTGCCGCGGACACGTTCGCTCGCGGCAAGCATCCGCTTACGGGCCGTCGACAGCGACGTCGGTCGCATCATCGACATCGAATTAATTCCGTCGGCAGAAGGCGACCCTGTGCTCGACGATTCGACGGGCGTGCCGAGTGGCTTCGCCGAAGTGGTGATCGCAGCGACGGCTGCCGAAAAGCTCTCCGTCGGCATCGGCGACCGCCTCGAAGGGATCGTCGCGCGAACCCGAAACGACCGGCAGGAAGTGGAGCGTCTACCGTTGACCATCGTCGGTATTGCACCGATCACGGCGTTTCCTCGCGATGGCCTGTTCGTTTCGAGCACGCTGATTGCGGCAGTCGAGGATTATCTGGACGGACGGGCCGTGCCGAGTCTCGGCTGGGAAGGCACCCAAGCGAGACCCATCGAACGCGCGTTCGCGAGTTTTCGTCTCTATGCCGGCACAATTGACGATGTGGCAAGTCTTCGCCAGTACTTCAACGACCAGGGTGTCGAGGTCCGCACGAGCGTCGCCGACATCGAACTCGTCGACAGGCTCGACCGCAACCTGAGTGTCGTGTACTGGATCATTGCGCTGATCGCGGTCACGGGCTTCGGCGTTTCATTCGCAACGAGTGTTTGGGCCAACGTCGATCGCAAGCGCCGTGAGTTCAGCGTGCTTCGGCTGACCGGTTTTCGCACGCGCGAGATCATCTGGTTCCCGTTATTGCAGGCGGGATTCACGGCCGTTCTGGGATGGATCGTGGCAGTGGTGTTTTTTCTCGCCGTTCAAGGCGTGCTCAATGGGCTGTTCGCATCGACGATCGGCGGCGGTCAGCCTGTTTGCCGGCTCGAGGTATGGCACCTGCTCGCCGCGCTGCTGCTGACGATGCTTGCGGCCGTCGTCGCAGCAATCATCGGTGGCCGGCGCGTGGCGCATCTCGAGCCTTCGATCGGCTTGCGCGACTGAACAGGTCCGTAAACGAGCATGACGAATAGCAGGCTCTATACGATTCTCGCGTTGGCGGGTGTCGTGCCTTTCCTTGTGGGTCCCGAATATTCATGCAGCCTTCGGCAGATAGTAATGATGGAGCCCGTGAACGGCAGGAAATTCGGAGATTTGCGCCGATTTGGCTGATCGTATGGGCCGACGGTCTGGCGTATCACCCGCTAGCGACTGATGAGTCCGCCAAGGGTGGTAGTAATCAAGATAATCCGATAGCAGTCGCTTGAGGTGCCGCTCGCTCAGGACAACGACATGATGGAGCAGTTCCCGTCGGATGGTCCCGATGACGCGTTCAACGAAGGGATTTTGCCAAGGTGAGGCTGGAGCTGTGACGATTTTCCGGATGCCGAGCGATCGAATCCTCCGCCGAACTCTGCGGCCGTAACTGCCGTCGCCATCCCGTGTCAGATAGCGTGGAGCTGCGTCGAAGGGGAACGCCTCAGTTAGCTGTTGTGCCGTCCACTGAGCCGTCGGGTGCTCGGTCACATTGAAATGGACGATGCGCCGCCGATCGTGGGACAGGACGACGAATACGAACAATACCTTGAAGGTCACCGTTGGTACGACGAAGAAGTCCATCGAGACCCGTTCGCGAGCATGCTGCTTGAGAAAGGTCTTCCAAGTCGGGGAGGGCGGTTTACTGGGTTTAGGCTTGTACTCTTCGATAGTGGATTTTGCGACATCGATGCCGAGCATTCTGAGTTCGAGGACGATCCGCGGCGAGCCCCAGGTGGGATTGGCCTGCCACATTCGTCTGATCAGCCGTCGCAGCTCTGGCGCGATTTTCGGACGCCCGGGTCCGCGACCTTGACTCAGTTTCCGCCAATAGTCTCGAAATCGCTTCTTCTGCCAAGTCGCCACGGTTCGAGGTTGTACGAAGTACAGCGCTGAGCGCCATTCGGGCCAGTATTTCGAGATGAACGACCAGAGCAACCGATCTGCGGAGGAGATCTTGGGTTTTCGATCTTCGCGCGGACACAGCAAGCATCCCGCTCGTCGCCTGGCGTTACCCTCGACCGCCAGCGGAGTATGCTGTCATCGCAGATTGCGTGTCCTTCTATCCGCACAAGCTCGAATGCTACGTTGACGGTGAGCGTGTTCGACCACAGCCCGGTGGCTTCTATGGCGGCTGGGTCACAGCGGATATCGCGGGTCCGGTCAAGGGAACGTCGGGTACGGCGGGGTGGTGACGTGGCGGTGGAGGCAGTCTACAGCGAACGCGTCTCCGAATTCGCGCTGATCAGGGGTCGAACGCGCGCGCATCTCCGCGCGACGCATCGGCATCCCGTCGATGAGTGCGAAGACCTGCGCGAGGTCGGGGATACTACCGTAAGTGGCCTTGACCCCACCGTCCTTGCCGATGAGTACGACATTGACTTGCTCCGGCCCAAGGCCCAAGCTCGCACGCCATTCGGAAACGACGTCCTCGGCGACAGCCTCACCGGCAAGCCGATAGCCGTCGGCGGTCGACCGGCCGACGATAAGATCGCGGTCCTGGAACTCATGCCATGCGTCGGAGATCGCTGCACTGATGGCGTGCGACGACGGCGATGCCATGCTCGGCGTGAACACCAGCAACACCCGATGCTGCCAGCGATGGGCAAGCAACGGGTCAGGCTGCGCCATGGCAGATTCCGCTCCGCAGACGAGTAACGCCGCCAATGTAACAGTCAAACGCATGTGTTCTCTCCCACAGCACGCCGAATCACCATTCGATCGCGCTTCCATCGTACGCGAAGAACCCGCCCGTCTGTTCCGGAGCGAGATCTTCGAGGGTCTTCAGTAATCGTGCGGCAGCCCGATCGACAGGGACAGCCTGTCCCAGCGGTAACTGCCTGCGAAACGGCAGCGATAAGTCCGTCTCTACAGTGCCAGGATGCAATGAGAAGCAAGCGATCGGTCGCGGCAGACGCGCCCACTCGATCGCAAGCGTACGTATCATCATATTGAGCGCAGCCTTGGAAGCGCGGTAGGCATACCAGCCGCCCTTACGGTTGTCACCGATACTTCCGACACGTGCGGACACGGCCGCAAATCGCGCGTTGCTGCCTCGCTCCAACACTGCTTTGAACTCGCGCGCGACCAGGAGCGCGCCGAGCGCATTTACTTGAAAAGCCCTCGATACGGCCGCGGCATCGACGTCGGCGAGCCGCTTCTCCGGCCACATGCCTTCATCGTCAAAAAGAATCCCCGAACAGTTAACGAGCAAATCGAGACGCTCGGCCTTTTCCCCGACGGCGTGGGCTGCATCGGCGATGGTTTCAGGCTCACATAAATTGAGCCCTAGAATCGTCAAACGGCCCGTCGAATCAGCATCGCGCAACTCAGGCGCGTCGGCTGGACGCCGACAGGTCGCATATACATGCGCATAGCGCCCGTCTGCCAGCAACTGCGCAACCATCGCCAGCCCGAGACCGCGGCTCGCGCCTTGAACGAGTGCAATTCTGGCTGGCTCTGTGGCCTGTGTTCGGCTGGAGCGCTTCAAAGACAGCATCCATGCCGGACGGCGTGTGCAGGAAGTTCAAGAGTCATATGGAGTTATTCGCGGTTTCCGGCTCGTTGGATTCGCTGTGCTCGACCGTTTAGGGCGGGCCGATGGCCGCGAGCGCGTCGTTGGCGCTAAAGCAGC
>JAHEEM010000170.1 GCA_024640695.1 Rhodospirillaceae bacterium
AGGAGCCGCCGCGGTTGAAGGCCCCGGTGTTGTATGGGTCGAAGCCTGGATCCTCCGGGGCGTCGAGCATCAAACTCGGATTATCGAGAAATTCGGCGGCCGGCGGCGGCACAGTCGGGTGGGGCTGCCGCCTAGGTGTGCTAACGCGGGTCCGAATCGACGGACGTCGCTGCTGATGCCCGCCGTTACGGCTGGCAGCGAATAATCGCCTGAGTAGACTGAACATCTCCGTGTCACCTGTCTGCGAAGGAGGGGGCTCTGATGCCATGCTGACCTCAGCCGCCCGGTATCGCACGCTCACTGCGCAGTATAAGGTGTTGCGCTGCGGTTACTTATTGGTTTCTTGCGAATTTGAGGCCTGGGTCACATTACGGCTACGGTGCCTCGTGCCGCGCGCCACCCGCAGGAGCTGGACGGTCAAATAGGGGCTCAGCACGAGCACCCAGGCCCCGGGTTCGAGCGTCGAGAAATCTGACCAGATTCGGCCGATCAGACCTACGAAACCGGCATCGGATTCGTACTCACCGACGAGCTGCTGGCCAACCCAGTAGACGGCGAGCGGCAACGGCAGAAAGCCGAACAAGATCAGGGCAGCGGCCAGGATCAGCTCGCGACGAATAGTTGCGGTTGTCAGCACGTCATGGGTCCTATAACGGAAGCTTCACTGAGCGGTCGAAGGCGGTACAGTTCGTCAACAGTCGCTGTTCTCGGCGGGTTGGGATTGAACTTCAGCTCGCGCCGCGATCGCTGGCTCGATAACGGAACTGCGTGTCGCCGATCGTGATGAGGTCATTGTCCTCAAGTGTCTGCCGGACCACCTGCACTGAATTTACGAACACGCCGTTGCGGCTGCCCGCGTCCTCGATAACGCAGTTGCCATCGGCGCCGGTTATCCGGGCGTGCTCGCGGCTCACATAGTGCGTCATGATACGGATGCCGCAGTGGCTGCCACGGCCGATCATGAGCTCCGTATCGTCGAGGATGTAGGGGCCGAGCTCCTGGCTCGTCAAGCAGATCAGCCGGGCCCGATCGTGCTGTTGCTCAGCGGCGGAGGGCGGCTTGGCATTAGCGCCCATCTCCAGCTCCAAATGGCGAATTGCCGCTTCGAGATCCTCGAGCCGTCGCAGCTCTTCGGGGTCCTCGCCGGCGCTGGCCTGCAGGGCGACGGCTCGTTTGAGCTCGTTGCGCAGCTTCGTGGGGCCGTCCGTAGGCTCTTGCGCTTGATTTTGTGGAGCTTGGATTGGCGTTCCGATCGGGTCGGCCACTGCGATGAGCTTAGCGCGATACTCGTTGGCTTGATTTGCCTCAGCTTCCGCCTGGTCCTCGGCGACTCGCTGGCGCTCGAGGCGCTGGCTAATCTCTAGCTCAAGCTCGCGGATCCGAACCGATTTCTCCTCGACTAAGGCCGCCCGCTCGCGCCAGATCAGGTTGCGGTTCTCAATGTGCTGAGCTAGCGCTGCGTTTTCCTCGCGCAGTTGTGCAATCGTTGCGGTGTCCGAGCTCGATTGCGATGGTTCCTTCGAGTCCTTCGGCACTCCCTCGAGTTTGGTAATCTGCAGCTCGAGCGCGCGTGCGTTGTCCTCTAGTGAGGCAGCTGTCGCGTGCACGGCCTCAATCTCCTCGGTCAGCTGAACAATCTGTTGATCGCGTGCCTGTAACTCTTTGCGCGTGCTTTCTGCCGCTTCGGCGTGCAGCGCGATCGCCGCATCGCGTTCGGCCAGCGCTGTGCGTAGGCTCGTGATTTCGGCGTCGCGGTCAGCAACTTCTGTGCTTGTGGCCCGCCAGCTTGCTTCGAGCCTGGCCAACTCTGTCTCGAGCGTACCGAGCTTCGCATCGCGATCGGCGATATCCTGCTGCAACTCAGCCGCGCGGTCGTCGCGAGCGAGCATCCCGGGTGAGGTCGGGTGCCGGGGCACTGTGAATGGGCGAGTCTCATCGTCGCTCGAATGCGCCGCGCCTGATGGCGAGTCAGCGAGCACGACGTCGGTCAGGATCGGCAGTTCGTCCGTCGGGTCGTCGTCTGGGATATCTTGTTCAAAGTAATTCGTAGACATAACAAGAATTTATACTAGAATCATAACCTAATACATCGTTTTCCGCCGACGCGCCGGTGCTGTGGTCGATGAGCTATGGTAGAGCATACGGCCACCGATCTCGATGATTCTCGTCAGCGTGGGGGCGCAGGGCCTTAGTCGGCTGGCACGGTACGCAGCTGGGCCCACTCGCGCAATGCCGCGACCGGTTCGGCCATGACGACTGACAGCGGCCTGGTCCGCTTAAACTCGGCCAGGAGCTGGTCCGTAGTCAGCGCCTGCCCGGTTGCATGGGATGTATAGAGCGCCGACACGACGCCCTGCTCGAGCTCGGCACCCGAGTAGCCGTCCGTCGCGGCGACGAGCTTTGGTAGATCGAACTTCTCGACACTCATGCTGCGCGCGCTCAGGTGAATCCGCAGTATGTCGGCGCGGATCACTGGCTGAGGCAGATCGACGAAAAAGATCTCGTCGAAACGACCCTTGCGAACGAGCTCGGGTGGGAGTGCCGTGATGTCGTTGGAGGTCGCAACCAGGAAGACTTCGGAGCGTCGCTCCGCCATCCATGTCAAGAACGTCCCGAGAACACGCCGCGACGTCCCGGAGTCCTCCGCGCCTGTCGCGAGACCTTTCTCTAGCTCGTCGATCCAGAGCACGCACGGGCTCATCGTATCCGCGGTCTGCAGCGCGGCGCGCAGATTTTTCTCGGTCTCGCCGTGGTACTTGTCGTAGAGAGCGCCGAAATCCAGCCGTAGTAGCGGCACCCCGAACAGTCCCGCTGCGGCTTTGGCAGCCAGGCTTTTGCCGCAGCCCTGCACGCCGACGAGCAGGATGCCGCGGGGGCTATCCAGGCCGGCCGGCCGGTGCTCCACGAATGCGGCGCGACGCCGATTCAGCCAGACTTTGAGGCTATTGAAGCCTGCAATGTCTGCGAATGCCGCTGTGTCGTACTCGAAGCCCAGAATCCCATTCTGATTCAGGAGCTGATACTTCGCTTGCATGATGCCTGGGATATCATCATGCGTAATCGCACCGTCGTGATAGATCGCATTGCGCGCTAGGCGCTTCGTATCGGCAACCGTGAGGCCCTTGAGGTTCTTGATCAAGAGCTGCAGCGCTTTTGGGTCAATTTTTACGCCGCCGGTGGGATACTCCTTTTGGTATTCGGCGATGAGCTCATCGACAGCGGCGCGCGTCTGCTGCGCATCCGGCATGCGCAGGGCGAATCGCGCGCTGAAGCCTTTGAGCTCCGGCGGCACCGCGAGCTCATGGCTGATCAGCAGCAGCGAGATATCCTTTGCCGCGGCGGAGATCGCAATGTCCTTGAGCAAGCGCACATTGATCGGGTCGCTGAGGAAGGGGTGAAAGTCCAGTAGCGCGTATATTCCGGGGCCTTGCACGGATCGAATGTGTCGCAGCACGTCGGCCGGAGCGGAGTTGTGCCGTTGCGGCTCGAGATCCAGATCTAGTCGCTGCAAGCCGTCGGTAATAGTCCAGCGGAACAACGGTCGGTAGCCGCGTGCCGGACTCGAAGCGGTGATCTCCACAAGCACGGCCAGTACTCGGTTCTCATCGCTCGTCTCGATGAGAACGATGGGCATGCCCGATTTGAGAACGAGCTGGAGGTCGCGGCGGTTATTCATGGGCAACGCGGCTGACAACGCAGGCGGCGGAGTGTGCTGCCCCGGCCGGTTGCTTTCAACGGTCCAGGTCGCGTTCTAGCCGATTTGCTCGCATGCCGAGACACTTGAGGAGACACATGCCGGTAGCCGGCACGCGAGTCGCGTCAGGCACGAAACGAGAGTGCTCAGCCGAGTTCGGGCGTCGGCCCCGCGCCGTAGCCATACGGAGACGTCAGAAACTCGCGCAGCTGGTCTGTCAGACCGCGGCAGGCCTTGGCTTGTGGCCGGGCGATGAGGGGAATCGGGATGATGATCGCCGGCATCACGGAGCGGCCCTTGAAGTCCGCGTAAATCGTGCCGGCGGATTCGAGCTGCTCGATGTCCCACACTGTTGCATCGTAGCGGGCGTCATCCTCCCACCAGGCCAGGCCCATGCAGCCTGCGCCGCCGACGCCGGCCGCGCAGCTGATACCGCCGCCGCTGGAGGTGCGCTCGGTCGAACCGTCGAGCCAGACCAGGAAGCGAACCCCGGTGCCTCGAACGCGATCCATGACGCCGGGCTTTTCGAGCAGATCCGAGAGCTCCTCCGTGCTCAGCGGCGCCATCGAGGGTTCGAACCAGGGATACAGGGTATCCTCGAACTCCTTAGTCGAATGAACGTCGATGCCGTCCCGTCCCCGCGCCAACGCGTCGCTGATGCAGTCGACGAAGCCTTCTTCGGCTTCGTGCGTGGCATGGTGCTTGCGTGCCAAAACGACGACCTGATCGCCTTCACCGATGACGACGTTGGTTTGTTTGTATGGCTCCATGCGCGAGGTGACGCCGCAGGCGCTCAAGAAGCTCAGCGTAACGAGAGTAGGAACTATGCGCCGAAGTACGCGTGTGTTAATCATCATTTTGGCCCGTTGGCGTCAGCTGATTGGGTAGACTCGTCTCGTCGTTCGAAATCAAGAAGCCGCTACCGGCCGATGGTATCTGATTTTGCGTTTGTTGCAGCCAGTATTCCACCTGCGGTTGCGCGGGGAACTGGGTCGCAATCGCCGCCCCGACCTCGCGCATTGCGACGATCGCCGCCTGCGTCAGCGAGTCCTCGCGCCCGCCGCGGTGGATCTCCGATTTACCATAACCGCTGACGGGCCAGTCGGCGACGAGGTCGCCATCGGGCTCATAGAGTTTTAGGCGGTATTGCATCCAGACCTCGGCGAAGTTGTCTCGGCCGCGAACCGGCACCTCGAACTCGAATTTCTCCAGCTCTGGTTTGATGATGCCATCGAGCGAAGATTGATTCTCAGGGGTGGGTAACGCATCGACCGCGACCGTCGTTGCAAATAGCGAGGCCAGCAGCTGCTCGAGCATTGTTCGGTTGGCGTTGCCGAGGCGAATCGTCCAGGTGATTTGCTCCGGAATCTCCTCGAAATGCTCATACTGTGTCAGGGCTTGGTCCATGACGACGCCGACGCTGACGGGCAGTGGTTCGATCAACGGCGTCGGGAACACCGCCTCCACTTCAACCTGTGAGGCGCAGCCAGCGAGCAGGGCAAGCAGGAGGCTGGCCGAGGCAGGCAGAGCCGGAATCCGGCGACTGTGGCATTTCTTCGTAGGCATAGTGGGACTTAGCGCTTACACTCCCTAGACCAGCGCACGGCCGGTTCGTTCCTTTTGCCGAGCCTCACCATACCACGGTTTCGGGCAGTTAGAATCCCTCCTTTCTGAGTCTGTGCCGGAGACTAGCTATGGGCGGTTATCGGGCGCCGTTGCGCGAAATGCGGTTCTGGCTGAGCCAATTTTTGGGTTCCGGAAATGGGCCGTGGGCGTCAGTCTATTCGGAATGTCCCGCCGAGCTCGTGGACGCCGTGCTCGAGGAGGCCGCACGGCTGGGCGAGGACGTACTCGATCCGCTCTATCGCTTCGGCGACACGCGAGGCGCGGAGCTCGCCGATGGCCAGGTGCGTGTGCCGCCGGAGATCAAAACCGGCTTCCAGGCATTCGCCGCAGGCGGTTGGGTAGGCTTACCAGCCGACCCCGAGTTCGGTGGACAGGGTCTGCCGCAGCTAGTCGCCGTCGCCGTAAACGAGATCTGGAAATCATCCAATCTGGCGCTGTCGTTATGCCCGATGCTGACCCAGGGGGCGATCGAAGCCTTGCACCGACATGGCAGCAGCGCCCTGCGCCAGCGCTTCCTGCCGAAAATGATCAGCGGGGACTGGACCGGAACAATGAACCTGACTGAGCCGCAGGCCGGCTCTGACCTCGGCGCACTGCGTGCGACGGCCCAGCCGGAGGGAGATCACTACCGCCTCAAGGGCCGCAAGATTTTCGTCACCTGGGGTGATCATGACCTGACCGAGAACGTCGTGCACCTCGTGCTTGCGCGAACCCCAGGTGCCCCTTCCGGCGTGCGCGGAATTTCGATGTTCGTGGTGCCGAAGTATCTCGTCGCGGCAGACGGCTCTGTCGCGGGTCGCAATGAGGTCACGACGGTTTCGGTCGAGGAGAAGCTCGGCATTCACGCAAGCCCGACCTGTGTATTGAGTTACGGCGATGATCAAGGCGCCGTCGCCTATCTGGTCGGCGAAGAAAATCATGGCCTCGCGTATATGTTTACGATGATGAACTCCGCGCGACTTGCAGTGGGTGTGGAGGGGCTCGCTTTGGCGGAGCGTGCCTATCAGCAGGCGCTCGCATACGCGCTCCAGCGCGTGCAAGGCAGCGCCCCCTCGAGCGAGGAGCCCTGCGTCATATTCGAGCATCCCGACGTTCGCCGTATGCTGATGCTCATGAAAGCGGGCACCGATGCAATGCGCGCGCTGAGCTATGCGGCAGCCGCAGAGATAGACAGGGCCAATGGCAGCAATGCCGCCGAGGCGGAGTCGCGCGTCTCGCTCTTGACGCCGATCGTAAAAGGTTGGTGCACCGAGACCGCGCAGGAGCTGACCTCGCTCTGTGTTCAGGTGCACGGCGGTGTCGGTTACATCGAGGAGACGGGAGTGGCGCAGATTTTGCGGGATGCCCGCATCACAACGATTTACGAAGGCACGACAGGTATCCAGGGCAATGATCTCGTCGGTCGAAAGTTGCTCCGCGACCATGGCCAGGCGCTAGAGCGGCTGCTCCGGGAGCTTGAGGATCTGCTGCCTGACTTGGCCGAGGCGGGCGATGTGTTGTCGGCTACGCGGACGGCGTTGAGCACCGGAATCGACGCGGTGAGGGGCGCAGTGACCCGTGTGCTCGAGCAGCATGCCGCTGAGCCGAGCCTCGCAGGTGCCGTTGCCGTGAACCTGCTGATGGCGATGGGCACGCTGCTGGGTGGATGGCAGCTTGCGAAGGGGGCGCTGCTGGCGCGAGCCATGTTGGCGCGCGATTGTGCGGACTCCGCGCTGCTCGAGGCAAAGCTGACGAC
>JAHEEM010000354.1 GCA_024640695.1 Rhodospirillaceae bacterium
CCGAAGAGGTTTTGCGTGATATCCATTCATACACGCACGGGATTGTCGGAGATATCAACGGCCTGTGTTTTGAGGCATTGAATCTCTTGGCGCAAGACACCGCGGAGGTAGATCGCGCCGGACTCGACGCCGCACTGATTGCCCGAGCGGGTGAGCGTCTTAACCTACGTTACGAGCCCGCCTTTTGGCGCGATCTCGAAGATGCTCTTTCGCCAGAGTCAATCCAACAGTCGGATCCTGGCGATCTCAAGTTACAGGCAGCACACTTACTGGTTACGAGCCGTGGGGATGTGATAGCGGAGATCGCTCTGAATCGTCCGCGCATGGTCCTTGGTCGTGACGAGAGCTGCGATATCAGCCTGGACAGCTCTTACGTCAGCCGCTACCAGAATCTCTTTATGGAGACGCCGGCTGGCTGGATGCTCATAGACCTCAGCAGTACAAATGGCTGTTTCGTCAACGGGAGGCGCGTCTCGCATCACGAGCTGGAGGACGGTGACATCATCGCTGTCGGCCACCATCAGATCAGTTTTGTCGGCCAGCGGGGCCGCCGCCCGGCGGCGAGAGCCGACATTCCTGCGACTGCGGGGGAGCCTGGTTCAGCCGATACGCTCGTAAGCCCTCGACCGATCGGCAAGCTCGAGTCGGCCTGACGGGCCCAGAGCCAGCGTCCGCAGGGGGTTAGCCCCGTTTCACGAGGTGCTCGGTTTTACCGCCCAACGTATTCTCGGTGCTCAGGAAACGATCTTCGATGCCAAGCAGAATTGGTTCGGCGTGGCGGCGGTAAATGTTGACCTTGGCGTTGAACACGTTCCTGCACATGCCGTGCTTGTCGCTGATCGTTATCCGTCGGATGCTGAAGTCGCCGGTTTTGAGGCGCGTGCCTGTCAAGTAGCATTTGATCGACTCGACCTTTTCGCCGGACAACTCCAGCCCATTGAGCTGGTCTAGACTCTGGGTAGCGCGCTCGACAAATTCTATCGAGTCTAGGTCCGGCATACAGTCCGGCGATTTGCTGCGTCCGGGGCCGCTGCTGGGAAACTCGCCCACCATGATTTGCTCCGGAAGGGCGCGATCGATCATTCGTGCGAGCTCGACCGTGACGTCACCGACAATGTAGTTGTATAGCGTCGGGTTGAGACCCTCGGCTTGATGAAACTCGTAACTACTGCCGACGTGAAAGCACGACCTAAGCGCCGGCACGGTGTTGTGCCTGGCTTTACTCCGCGCAATGGCGTTATCTGCCAGAACCAGATGCATCAAGTGATAGAGCATGATGTCGGCTTCGAGGCCTAGGCCGCGGTTCCAGAGGTAAAAGCCGTCGCCAGTCGTCGAGCGCCCGAAATCGATGCCGATATTTTTCGCAAGCATCTTGCTATGGGCGGAGTTAATGGAATAAGACAGGCTATTCAGCTGCGTCATCTGCTCAAATGGAGCTAAGAGGCTGAAACCGACGATATCGAACAATGCGACGGCGCGGTTTTCGACGTAGCTAATACCGTAACGTTTAACGAGCTTTTCAATGATCTGCTCCGTCGTCGGAGAGTCTTCGATCTTCTGACGAAGCTTTATTGGGGTAGGCTCGATGCCGAGCAGCCTCGAGACATTTTCGAGTTGACGCGCGGTGAGCCGCCGGCGGCCGGAGATAAGGGACTTGAAGAAATCTTCCGAGGGCCGCGCCGTCTCGTGGTCAGCGAGCGGTGGGTTGCTGGCGCCAGTAGAGAAGGCGGCCACGGCGTAATGGGGGATTAGTAGCACCACGACGCCATCGTCTGTTGGGCACCAGTTCAGTATGACGTTCTGACCGAGGCGCCAGTGCTTATGCAGGCATTTGTCCAGATAGATGAGGTTGCTGCGCTCCAGCAGGCTCATCTCTGCGTCAGCGCCTGACAGGGTCTCGATGTAGCTGCCAGCGTGACTGAAGCTGAAGATCCCGGTATTCGAGGCTTCCATACCAACTTTGCCTGCGAGCGACCTGCTAATCATACTATTGCTGGAGGTCCCCGGGGAATGCGCGTTGTTTTCGGGGCGGCGCCTATTTTACTGATCACAACCTGATTAAGCAGTCGGCAACCGTTGT
>JAHEEM010000020.1:0-3399 GCA_024640695.1 Rhodospirillaceae bacterium
GCCTGCTCGGCAGCTCGCGAACATGAGCGACATTCCTGTGCTGTTCTTGAATGGTGAGGGCGGTTACCACCGGGTCTTTGATCACTGTCTTGCCGACTGGCTGAATCAGGCGGGTGTGCGCACGGAGTATGTGCGCATGGAAGAAGCTGGTATGCCAGGTAATGGCCACATGATGATGCTCGAACTCAACAGCAAAGAGATCGCGCAGTACATCGGCGGCTGGCTCGACGACAACGTTGACTAACGTATGAGATTGGACAGCGGGCCTCGAATGGGCCCGCTGTCAGTTTAGAGTGACGCGGCAGAACGAGTGGTGTTGATTGCCTGCCAGCGAGATATACAGGCTTAAACGGCTGCCGCGTGCAAGCGACCGCGAGCGTCGCAGCCATCGGTTAGCTGGAATTTTCGGGAACGATTAACCCGGAGGGGGATTCATGAGCAGACTGGCGACCCTGTGTTTGGCAGCGTGTGCGTGCGCGTCGGGGCCGCTGTGGGCTCAGACAGGCAGCGCGGTTCCAGGCCAGAAGGGTGGCCAGGACATGTTCGGCGCCTATGACGTCGCGGTCGGCTGGCCAAAGGATATCTCGACACTGCCAGGTCACGAGGACTGGACCTGGGGGGCTGGACAAGGCGTGTTCGCAGAGAGCCCGGACCGCGTGTTCGTGCTCGTCCGCGGCGAGCTACCCAATCTCGAGCGGCCCGACACGATTCGCCTGCCGCAGCTCGGTCCGAGCATTACGTTTCCGATTGGTCGGCTGCCTTGGCGCGATGCGACGACCGCAAGCTTGCCGGCAGAGCTGGAAGGTCCGACTCGGCCGCAGACCAGCGTGCGCGGCGAGCTTGGTGTCGATGTCCGGTGGGAGCATTGCATTCTGGTATTTGATCGTGAGGGCAATCTGATCGAGGACTGGACGCAGTGGGACGAGCTCCTGCGCCGGCCGCACGCGGTCTATATCAGCCCGTACGACCCCGAGAAGCACGTCTGGATCGTCGATGACTACCGGCATGCAATATTTAAGTTCACGAACGACGGCAAAGAGCTCGTGCAGACGATAGGTGTTCCGAACGAGCACGCATCCGACCCGAATCATTTCTATCGGCCGACCTTTATGGCGTGGCGGCCGGACGGCGGCTTCTATGTCGCAGACGGTTACGCTAACACCCGCGTGGTGCGTTTTGACGCTGACGGCAAGTACCTCATGGACTGGGGTCAGCGCGGCAATTCACCGAACGAGAGTCGTCCGGGCTACTTCAATAACGTCCATGGGGTGGCGATCGATCCCGAGACGAACCGAGTGTTCGTCAATGATCGTAATAACCATCGGGTGCAGGTCTTCACGGAAAACGGCGAGTACCTCGACCAGTGGCGGTTCGGCGACGGCCCGTCGAATATTCACCTGTTTATTATTACGGCCGATCGTTATCTGTGGGCATTCGACCGCGGTACCAGTAAGATGCTCAAGTACGACCTCGACGGTAACTTCCTGTATTCCTTCGGAACATTTGGTGACATTCCGGGCGGCTTCTGGGGGGTGCACGGCATCTCCGTGGATCAGGAAGGCAACCTATATGTGGCCGATGTCGACCGCGGCGGTGCGCAGAAATTCGTTCCGCGCGCAGGCGCGAGGTCCGAGATGATCGTCGGCAAGCCGATATACTCGGCCTGGAAGTAACGCCGAGGCGGTATTCGCCGACTCGGCCGGAAAATTGGATCGAACACTCAAGAGAAAAGGATAGGAGTTAGCTATGGCTAGACGAGGATGGATGGCCGTGACGTTTGTCGGCGGCTTGGTCGGCGCGTACCTTGCCGGCAACCAGGTGGTGATCGCACAGAACAACGCGCCGCCATCGTTTGCGGCGATACCTTCGGAGCATGGCGGCCAGGATATCTGGGGTGCTTATGTCCCCGCTGCCGACTGGCCAAAGGAGATCTCGGACCTGCCTGGCCATAGCGGCTGGACCTGGGGTGCGGGGCAGGCGATTTTCGCCGAGTCTCCGGATCGCATTTACGGCCTCATGCGCGGCGAACTGCCGAATATCGAGCGGCCGGAAACGCAGTTCCTCGCGGACATTGCGCCGAGCTTGTCGTTTCCGATTGGGCGTCTGCCTTGGCGGGACGCGACGGCGGCGAGCTTGCCGGCCAATGGCGGCACGGGTGCTTCGGCGGAGGAAGGCATCTCCGCATGGCTCGAGCGCGGACTGCAGATGAACGTCGATGCGCGCTGGGAGCACTGCATCCTGGTGTTCGATCGCGAGGGCAACATCATCGAGGAATGGACGCAATGGGATTCGATGCTGCAGCGCCCGCACTGGGTCGGCATCAACCCGTATGACCCCGAAAAGCACGTGTGGATCATCGACGACCACAAGCATATCGTGCACAAGTTTACGAACGATGGCTCAAAGATCGTGCAGAGCATTGGCACATACGGTGAGCCCGGCGATGACGAGACGCACTTTAACCGTCCAACGATGATGGACTGGCTTCCGGACGGCAGCTTCTTTGTCGCCGACGGCTACAACGGCACGCGCGTCGTGAAGTTCGATGCCGAAGGCAACTACCTGCTGTCCTGGGGTGAGCCCGGGCAGCGAGGCGGAGAGACGCGGCCCGGTTACTGGCACAACGTGCATGGCATCGCGACGGACCATACGACGGGCCGAGTGTTTGTTAACGATCGTACGAACAATCGGGTCCAAGTATTTGATCAAGTTGGAAATTATCTGTCGGAATGGAGCTTTGGTCCGGAGCCTACGGACATCCACGATTTTCGTATCTCCGCCGACGGGTTCCTCTGGGCCGCCGATCGGGGTACGAACAAGATGCTCAAGTACGACCTCGAGGGGAATTTCCTGTATGCCTGGGGCACCTGGGGCAACTTCCCCGGCGGCATGTGGGGCGTGCACGGCATGAGCATTGACGAGGAGCAGAACTTCTACGTCGCCGAGGTCGATAACGGCGGATTCCAGAAGTTTGTTCCACGCGAGGGGGCGAATCCGGACATGCTCATCGGAACCCCGACACGATCCGCTTGGTAGCGAGCAGTCGCGGGACGAGTACGTCCATGGATGCGAAACGGGCCCCAGTGGGGCCCGTTTTTTTTACACAGCTAACCGGCCCTCAGTAGGCGACGGTCATCTGCTGGCGTAGATGCCACGGAACCTCGGTCTCGTCGACTATTGCGATCTAGCGAAGTCTTCCATCGAGATGGTGCTGTTGCCCTTGGCAGCGGCGATTGCCGGCTTGCGCAAGGGAGTCTGGCTTAGGCGCGAAGCTCGATGGCGGAACATAGGTGTCGCCTGGCTGTTCAGTCCCGTAGCGGGTCTGCCGGGGAATCCGAGGGTGCCCGTGCCTGATCGCTAAAGATCCTGGCGCGGGGCAGAATCGCGCGAAAGGCCGTA
>JAHEEM010000020.1:3409-16880 GCA_024640695.1 Rhodospirillaceae bacterium
AGTGAAGCCGGGTACACGGGATAGACGGGCCGCGCCGCGGCTTGTGGCGCAGTTCACGGGCGATTCAGGTGGCCTACCGAGTGCGGTTGACGCCAACCTTAGCCAGGCGCGCTACGATGCTCGAGTTCTTGCGAGATCTGCGGCTCGAGCGGCTTATCGGCATCGATGCCAACCTGAATTTCCTCGCCGTTCTCTCTGACCACGAGCACTTGCTTGCGGTCGGCACCCGGAATGATGCTGACCCACTCTTTGTCGGTCGATACGGGAATCCGCAGGCGGATTATTCTCGTCACAATTTCACCTCGCAACCGCTGTTTGTGTCTGCGTGCTACGCACACTCTGCCAGACGGATTCGCGCTGTGCTGTGACCTGTCGCCGAATAATGAGACACGCTGGCGTGGATTAGAACGCGCTGCGTCCGGTGAGTTCTTTCCCGACGACAAGCTGATGAACTGTCTCGGTGCCCTCGTAGGTCAACACTGTCTCGAGATTCAGCATATGGCGGATCGCGTTGAACTCGGTCGTGATGCCGCTGGCCCCGAGCAGCTCGCGGCCGGTGCGGGCGACCTGGAGGGCCATGCGCACGTTGTTCCACTTCCCAAGCGAGATCTGCGACGGGTCGAGCTTGCCTGCATCTTTGCGGCGCCCCAGATGCAGCGCCAGCAGCTGAGCGGTGCTAATTTTGCGAGCCATATCGGCGAGCTGGATCTGAACCGCCTGTGTGGCAGTCAGCGGGCGGCCAAATAGCTCGCGTGTCGAGGTGAAGCCGAGCGCCTCGGCCAAGCAGGCCTGAGCGGCACCAACGGCTCCCCAAACGATTCCATAGCGGGCCTGACTCAGGCAGCTCAGCGGGCCGCGCATGCCAACCACGCCGGGCAAGACGGCTTCGGCCGGTACGCGCACGTCGTCGAGAAAAAGTGCCGAAGTTACCGAGGCGCGCAACGAGAACTTGTTTTGGATCTCCTGAGTCGCGAAACCGGGTGCGTCCGTCTCGATGAGAAAACCGCGCACGCCGTCCTCTGTTTGGGCCCAAACCAAGGAGAGGTCGGCGATGCTGCCGTTCGTGATCCACATCTTCGAGCCCGTGAGCCGCCAATCGTTGCCATCGCGCCTGGCTATAGTTTTCATGTTTGCAGGATCAGAACCGCCGTGAGCTTCGGTCAGCCCGAAGCAGCCAACGGCTTCCCCCGACGCCAGTGCCGGCAGCCATTGGGCCTTCTGTGCCTCTGAGCCGAACGCAGCTATCGGGTACATCACGAGCGAGCTCTGCACGGATACGAAACTGCGCAGCCCGCTGTCGCCGCGCTCGAGCTCCTGACATATCAGGCCGTAGCAGATGTTATTGAGGCCGGCGCAGCCATGTCCTTCGAGATTGGCGCCAAGCAGCCCCAGGCCCGCTAGGTCCTGTATCAGCTCAGCCGGAAATCGGCCGGCAGTGAAGCATTCGGCGATGATCGGTAGCACGCTCTGGTCGACAAACCGTGCGACCGTGTCCTGAGTCAGGCATTCCTCCTCGCTGAGCTCGGCGCGGACGTCGAGCAGATCGAGCTTGTCGAGTTCCATTTCCGCATTCTCCTGGAGCACATCCAAGGTTAGACATCTCATGCGAGACGCCGATTATATTTCAAGCGGCCGGCTTTCGCGGAGCTGTGGCGGCGCGGTGCTGCTCACCGCGGCGGTCGGTGGTCCAGCCAACGTGCCGTGGCCAGGCCGCGGGCACCGGTAGCGTCGTTGCATGAGGTAGAATTCTATCAGTATGTTTATCCGTTACCTGATTGCCTTCATCGGCGCGGCAGCCATCACGATCGGCTTGCTGGTGTTCATGAGCGGCTTTGTCGAACGCTATGTTACGAGCGATCCGATCCGGTATTTCCAAATCATGGACTTTATTCCAGGCCCTGAGCGCGGCAGCGAGCGGATCAGGCCGCCATCGGACCCGCGCCTTGCGCCTGAGGTCCCTGAGCTCGAGCAAGACCCCCTCCGCGGAGCTCCGCCGGCGATCGAGATCGAGCCGGGCGTAACGATCGATCCTGAGATCCTTCGGCAGCCGGTCGTGCCGGAGTCCGCCTGAATTGCTCGGCACACTCCGCACATCGCTGCCGCAATCCGAGTCACGCAGCCATGTTCAGCGACATCTTTACTGATCTCGGAATTCCAGCATCCTATGGGCTAGACCCAGCGCGGCCGAAGTATGAGCTGGCCCCTGCGCTTGTTGATGTCGAGCCGAATATCGTCGGGCAGATGCAACAACTGACGCACTCGACGGCCGCCGCGTGGAGCGCGATGAAAGCGCACGCGCGCGCGGATGGTGTCAGTCTTCTTCTTGTGTCCGGTTTCCGTAGCATCGAGCGACAGGTTGAGCTGATACGCAGAAAACTCGAGCTCGGTCAAAGCCTCGAGGAGATTCTCAAGGTCAATGCCGCGCCGGGCTACAGTCAGCACCATACGGGCCAGGCCATCGACATTGCGACCCTCGGCTGCCCCCCTCTGACCGAGGCATTCGAGTCGACTCCGGCTTACGGCTGGCTTTGCAGGCACGCCGCGGAGTTCGGTTTCGCGCTGCCTTATGGGCGTGAGAATCAGTTTGGGTTTGCATATGAGCCGTGGCATTGGTCCACGCTTTGAGCCCAGCCGCGCCGCCCTAGAGACTGGCAGTACGGGCCACCGCCGACTTGGCAAGCTCGACTATCAACCAGAGGAATGCCAACGGCAGGATGATGGTCTGGAACACGAAGATCACGATCAGATCGATTACGTACTCCGTAGAAGCGGCGACCCGGCTACGGAGATCCTCGAGTCGCTGACGCGCGTTCAGGCTGCGTAGCGAGTCACCAAAGAGGCTGCCAAGCTGATCAACGAGCGATGGATCCTCGACGGTAGGCGGGGTAGCCTGCGCATTGAGAATCTCGATCTCTGTGCCGGTTGATTCCAGCGCTTGCGCTGCGGCTGCTTGCTGGTCGGCAAGAAAAGTGTCGAACACGATGCTCGAAGTAATCATCAGCGCGGGCACGGCAAACCGCACCAGGCACGCCACGAGCAGCCAGCGGAGGGCGCGGCGGCGGAGAACCGCGCTGGCGCCGGGTATCCAGATGCCAGCGACGACGAGTCCGGCCGCTGCGACCAATATCCCGGTGACGCCCCACCAAGCCGTCATGCGTAGCAAGACGCTCTGTAAGCCCAGCGACGTCGTTGCCACGAGCATGATGCCGGAAAAGCGCTCGATCAGGTCGTTGATCGGATCGAGTACCTCGCCAATGCTGAAATTGACGCCCACGCCGCCGGGCTCGAGCGACAGCTCCGTGCCCTGCGCTGTCGAAATTACGCCGTTGAGGGTCCGAGCAAGCGCGAAGGTCACGAGCGCGCGCGTCAGCGTTTCTTGCGCATAAGCTTGTCCCACGGAATCGACGCGGCCGCTGAGTGCGGCCGCGGCTGAACCAAGGGCGAGCACGGTCCAGAGCAGTTTGCGGGACGCTGTCATCACCGGCTATTAGAGCAGCCGCGCGCTAGCAATGTAAGCGGCGACCACGGAGACGACTGATTGGCATGGGGACTACGGCCTTCTGGCCGATAGCATCAAGGGCGGAGTCTGCATCAGCGATATCTTCGACCTGCGCCCGGTGCGGCTGTCCTGGCGGGGCTCGGATCTGAGTTTGACTGACGCGAGCGAGCAGGCGCTCAGCCCGCAGCGGCACCTTGAGCACTTGCGCGCGCCTTTAGTCGTAGTCTACGGCACGCAGGAGACTCCGGAGTTCCAGCGTCAGTCCCGGGACTTCGCTCAGGCTGTCCTCGGCTCAGTCGGGACGTCGAGCTGGTGGGCCAGGGCTATGACCATTTCGAGATTCTGAGCGCGCTAGCGAGCCCATACGGCCTTGCCGGCGGTGCGGCGCTGGCCCAGATGGGCCTGTAGCGAACGTAACGCAGGGCTGGTCTTTAGATTGCGTCTAGGGCCAACGCGTGTAGGCGGGAATGCCGATTAGCCAGACGTGCCCGCCGGCGATGAAGGCGACATAGAGCGCGAGGCCGCCGACGACCGCGATCGCATCGTTCCACTTCGCAGGCGGCGCACCAGATACGGGCCGCGGCGTGCGGTACTTCAAAGAGATCCGGGTCATCGCCGCCCAGGCGAGAACCGAGCCGAACAACACCACATCAGCGAGCATACCGTTAGCGAGCAGATGGGATGTAGCCCAGAGCTTCGTTGCGACGAGCATCGGATTGTTGCGCACGGCCGATCTTATTTTTCCGGGCAAATATGCAGCGAGCAACAACGGAAAAGCGAAAACCATCAAGCCCACTGTGAGGTCCTTGAGCCACTGCGCCGGCGTGTAGAGCACGATCGGTGCCTGTCGCGCGATACCGTAGCCGCGCACCATGAGTACGAGGCCTACGAGCGCAACCAAGGCGTAGACTCCCTGCCAGGCTCGCGCGCCAATCGCCGCTGCGCAACGGTCTCGCCATGCCGGAGCGACATTCGAGATCGAGTGCACGCCAAGAAATAGCACCAGCCCGATAATCAGCGTCGTCACAGTTATCCTCCGCTTTGTCTTGGCGTCATCATGCCTGATGTTTGGCGCCGGTCGCGAGAATTATGCGTATCGCGGGGCTCGCATAGCACGTGAAACCTGGCGCCAGTGCGCATTCATTGTTTTAATTGGGCGCAGTACTTCGATGCGTGGCTGTTTGGTCGCAGTAATCGTAGGCTGGAATGGTGATTGTGTCCCGGGCCGCGCGTTCGCGACCCGCTGGGTTATAGGAGGCTGAGAGTGAGTTCGGACAACCCCGCGCCGGTGCGCTCGGCCTATCAAGTGGGCCTGGATTTCAAGCTCGATACGATGGATATCGTCGTCGCGGTTTTGCTCGGCGTGATTCAAGCAGTCATTGAAGTCGTCGGGCTCCTGGGCTTTCTCGAACGTACGGTGTGGGCGACGGGCCCGGTGGGATTTGCAATCTACGCGTTCTATAACGGTACGACCTGGATCCTTTTTTACGCGGGCTCTTACCTTCGGAAGCGGGCGATGGTTCCGATCCTCGCCGTGGTCGTTACGGCGCTCGTGCGATGGTTCGCCGGAGACCCCGACGGGCCGATCCTGCTTTTCTACGGGCTGTTTCCAGCTATCTTCGGGGCAGCGGTCTTTGTATTGTTTCGCTGGCGCGGCGGCCGATTGCTGTTCGCGCTCGCCGTCGCCGTGACCTCGGTAGCTAACCAGTGCGCCTTGTTCATCGGTCAGGGTGGTTTTCAGCTTGCCGATGGCACCACCTGGGCCCTCGTTTCGATGTCGATTGCCGCGGGTGGCGGCTTGATCTGGGGGGTCGCTGCCTGGTACCTGGGCCGCGGTCTCGAGCGGGCGGGCGTCCCCGCGGTCGCCATGCCGCCGGCGACAGGCGGTAGTGGCAGCGCGCACGCGTGACGGGACACTGGGACGGAACCGGCCCATGAGCGCCGCGGCTGGAGAGTTCGTTGACCACTGAGACGGCGCTGGCGCTTGAGTCGTACAGCTTCTGGTTCAAACCTCCGGGGGGCAAACCCGAAGGTCCGGCGGCGCTCGCTGATATCTCGTTCGCTGTCGAAGCCGGGTCCTTCGTGCTGCTGCTCGGACGCAGCGGCTCAGGCAAGAGCACGCTTGCGCTGAATCTCGTCGGCATCTACCCGGACTATTTCGGGGGGCGCAATCAGGGACGCATGCTCGTGAAGCATCCCGAGCGCGGCCTCATTAATCGCCGCGATCTCGAGGCGGCTGAGCGTTTCAAGCTCGTAAACATGCTGTTCCAAAACCCGGAGGATCAAATCGTCACACTGACGGTGGAGGAGGAGGTCGGCTTCGCTCTCGAGAACTATTTGTTCGAGCCTGCCGAGATTCACCGTCGGATCGACCGCTCGCTCGAACTCGTTGGCCTGAGCGGCTTTCGGGCTCGTGACATGCTGCAGCTGTCGGGAGGTGAGAAGCAGCGTGTCGCGCTCGCAGCGATGCTTGCATTAGAGCCCTCGGTTCTGATCCTCGACGAGCCCACATCCAATCTGGATCCCGCCGGGACAGCCGATGTTCTCGCGACCGTTGATCATATTCGCGAGCAGCTCGGTCTTACTGTCATCGTAATCGAGCACGAGGTCGATGAGGTGTTCGATCGCGTCGACGCAGTATTGCTTGTCGACGATCAGGCTGTTCATGGGCCCTACACGCCGCGGGAATTCTTAAGCGAGCGTGGGCTCGCGGTCCGCGACGATATGGGGCTGTGGATTCCTCAGGCGGCTGAGGTCGGCTTGGAGCTGCGCGCCGACGGCATCGATCTCGAGGGTGGAATTCCATTGAACGGCGCAGCGCTGATAGCCGGGGTACGGGGGCTCGGCCTAGAGCTTGGCGGTTTCGCACCGGCTCGGCGCGAAGCTGGCACCGCGCCGATGGCGAGCCCCGCTGAAGCGCCGGCGATCGAGGTCCGCGACGTGTCGTTTGCTTATGGCGATCGGCCGGTGCTGAAGAATCTAAGCTTTACGGCAAGGCGCCGCGAGCTGCTGGCGATCGTCGGCCAAAACGGGTCCGGAAAATCGACTCTGGCTTCATTGTTTAATGGTATCGCCAGTCCCGACAGCGGCACCGTGCTCGTGGATGGGCTACCGACGACTGAGTATCAATTCGCGCATCTTGCAAAGCGGGTCGCGTACATTTTTCAAGTCCCAGAGAAACAGTTTGTCTGTAGTTCCGTCTACGACGAAATCGCGCACGGCTTGCGCGCGCTCGGGCTGAGCGCGCAGGAAGTCGACGCGCGAACTCTCGAGTTCCTCGATACTGTTCGGCTTCTCGATCGGCGCGATGCGAGTCCGTACGTACTGAGTCACGGGCAGAAAAGGCGTTTATCAGTCGCGGCGATGGTGGTCGGTCGGCCGGAGGTTATCGTGCTCGATGAGCCGACCTTCGGCCAGGATTTTCACCAGGCCCGTAATCTCATGGAGCTGCTGCGCGGTTTGGCTGATGATGGGGCCGCCGTCGTTTTCATTACCCACGACATGCGACTCGTTGCAGAGTATGCCGACCGCACGGCGGTACTATGCGAGGGCGAGATCCTCTTTGATGGAACGCCGGCGCAGCTGTTTGCAAGCAGCGAGGTGCTCAAGCGCGCGCGGCTCAAGGTTCCGGTGGTCTATGAGATCTCCAGGGAACTGCTCGCCGAGCCTGTCATGACGACCGCAGAGCTGTCGCATAGAATACAGGAGGCTGCCGATGGCCGGCGTCGAACTGTCGTTTAAGAAAGGGACGTCGCTGTTTCATCGGATGACGCCGTTCTCGAAGCTATTGCTCGTGCTGAGCGTCTCGTTCGTGGCAATCTTCAACACGAATCTCTACGTCGGCGTTGGCTTGTTCCTGTTCTGCTTGCTGCTTGCGCTGTTCTTCACCGGTGTGCCGTTTCGGCAGTACTGGGCGTTGGGAAAGATCATTGTCCCATTCGTGCTAATCCTTGCGCTGGTATTCCCGTTTTTCTACGGTGGGCAGGCGACGGTAGGATCGGAAGCGATCGCGCTGCGCACGCCAATCAAGGACCTCAGCTGGGGTGCGCTAGGGTTCGGTCTGCTGCTTGGCTTGCGATTTCTGGCGCTTGCGCTGGCCGGCCTGGCGTTTGCATTTACGACGCATCCGACGGATCTCGTGCAGAACCTGACGCGCCGCGGCTGGGATTATCGCCTCGTGCATGCACCGGTGCTCGGGTTGATTCTCTTCCCTTCGTTTTTGAAGCTCGGTCGTGAAATCTCGGTGACGCAGCGGATTCGTGATCTCGGGCAGAACACAAACTGGCTCAGACGCAAATGGATACGGGTTCGGCATCTCGCATTCGCGATGCTCGTGCTCGGGCTACGGAACGGTCAGACGCAGGCTATGGCGTTGGATATTCGGGGCTACGGTGCACATAAGACGCGCACCTTCATGCGCGAGGTGCCTAGGCATCGAGCCGGAGAGATTTTTGCCTGGAGCTTTTTTATCCTCTCGGTGGTTTATCTAATCGTTCAGTTCAATCCGGCGACGATGCAGTGGAATATGACGTCGTAGTCCCGGCATCATGCATGATTCACGCTATCGTCGTGCACGGGAGTGATTCGCTTGACCAGCTGCGGGAGCCGCCGAAGACCTAGAGCAGAAGCCCAGGGCTTAATCCTGCTGCTGACGCTCGCTAAAGTAATTTCTCGGATCGGTCCAAATCCGCTGGGCCCATGCTGCTAGAGCCTATCTGAGAGTTATGTCTGGCAACAGCGCGGGATACTGAGCTAGGTTCTGGTTGCGAGTCTTGGGGGATTTCTCAGGATGAATCATAGCTGTCTAGGGCGGCTCGCCGCCGGCACCCTCATGGCCATCGTCACGGCGTCGGTAAGCGCCGAGCCGGTCACCTTCATTTTCGATTCGAGCCACACTTTCCCGTTCCTCGAAGCTGACCACTTTGGTGGAACGTCGGTCTGGCGTCGCAAGGTCTATCACAGAGAAGGCATGGCGACCCTCCACTGGGAGGCCGGCTCGGGTGCGATCGAGGCCGCGATGGGCATGACGACGATCGACTTCGGTCTCAATCGCATGAACCAGAAAGCCTACTACGAGTCACGGCGAAAATTTGACCATATAGCTGCGGATCTGAGCGTAACGTGCCAAGATCATCGTGCCGTTAGTTTAAGCGCAGATAAGGAATCGGTAACGAGGTCTAGATCGTCTTGGGAAAGGAGATCAGAGAATGTCAGTCAGGAAATCACTGTTCGCGGCCGTGCTCGGACTAAGTGCGGTCGGACCAGCCATGGTGCTGGCGCACCACTCGCACGGCAATTATGACCTGCACGAATATACGTATTTGACTGGTACGGTGCAGGAGGTGCTGTGGTTGAACCCGCACTCCTGGATTCATCTGCGAGTGACTGACGAAGCCGGTAGTGTGACCGACTGGGCGCTGGAAGGTGGCGGTATCAACGCGCTCACGCGCGGCGGCTGGAAGCCCGACGACATCAAGCCGGGCGATGAGGTTTCCGTCCGCTGTCACCGTCTCAGGGATGGCTCGCAGGGTTGCCTGATGGGCTATGTGACTCCGAAGGGAGGCGTTGAGAAGGAATGGGATTAGTTGCCAAGGCGCGTTAGCTGGCTCGCTGCGAGCGCAGAAAGACCGTCGGTTGCGCGCAATAGGGGGTAACGAGCATGAAGACATTAGTCACCGTTTCGCTCGCTCTGCTGATGCTTGTCGAGCCAGCAGTCGCTCAAAGCTGGAGGCATTTCGAGTTCCGTGATCAGTTCTTCAGCGTGAACTTCCCGGATGAGCCTGTCGTGACCGAGACGACTTTCGCATCGGAGTATGGAGTTACTCTGCCTGCGCGGGTGTACGCGGTTCGCAACGGGGCGAGTTCGCACTCAGTCACTGTCGTCGATTACACAGAGGCGCAGCGGATTTACCAGGAGCTACCGGATCGCACCGACGAAGGCAACAACGCCGCGCTGTACTTGTACGACCAGCGTGCCTCAGTAGCCTACGCCGCCAGGCAGTTTCGCCTTCGAGGCGGGGAGGTCACCTACGACGCATGGAATCACATCGACATGGTCGAAGGGCACCAGTTGCAGATTACCAATACCGATGGCTCGCGGACATATGCCGGGATCTACTTTCACGACGGCCGGCTTTACATTCTCGAGGCGACGGTGCCGCCAGGGTCGTTGCCACAAGGCCTTTTTCAGCAGTCGCTGAGTTTTCTCGATACCGACGGCAAGCGCATCCGCTATCAGCTTTTTCCCGACGGTAGCCGCAAACGCGTGACGCCTCCCTAAGCACGGCGGTGGCCCTTGTCGGAGATATCGGCCTCCCGGTTGCGATTCCGCTAGGAGGCAGCGGCGCTGAAAGCGCCCGTGTAGTTGTTCTCTGAGCGGTCCCCGAGGCGTCCGGCAGCCAGCAGAGGAATGATCCAGTAGCGCAAGTCTGCAGTCGCCGCCGTCTGGTTTTCGCGCATTCGCTGAGTTGCGTATATAAAGGCGCTAGTAGGCAACGAACGAGCCGTGCGCTTGATGCGCAGAGAATGCAGCCAGTATGGCACGCACTGCGCGCAGAAGGTGTTTGCCGGCTTGAAAACCGGATGCTGGTCCGAGGTGAGGACTAGCCGTATCGGCGCGGTGGGACTCGCACAGTGGCTTGCGCTGGCCGCTCAAGCCGGACTCTAGTTACCCGCGCGCACTCGCGAAGCCGTCCCAGATTGCGCCAGACCTCGCTAACGCGCCGCGGGAGAAATTCGGGATGCTGGAGCAGATACCGCTGGACCCGCTGACCGAGAAGGTCTGGGCTGCGGCCCAGGATTTGCTAGGACACGTGACGCTTGTAGAGACGGGCAACGAAATCTACGCTGAGGTCGATCTAGGCAGGGTGGATATTGCTGATGGTGCCGAGGAGAGGACTTGAACCTCCACGGGGTTGCCCCCACTGGCACCTGAAGCCAGCGCGTCTACCAATTCCGCCACCTCGGCCGGGTGGGAAGGCGCTCGAATGTACTGACTGCCTATGTGCCTGTCAAACGCCATTCGAAAAACGAGCGCGCTGCGGCAAGGCGGGGCCGTGGCATTAGCGCCAAGATCAGCCGCGGTGCGATTTTCCTGAGGCGTAAGGCTATGATGCGCGCATGATGATTATTGCTGAACAAATTCGCTTCTCGAGGAGTAGCGCCTGATGGCTAAACGGCCAGCAAAGGGGGCGACCCGGCAGGAGCCCAAGTACGAGCATCCCATTCCGTCTCGAGAACAGATTCTCAAGGTCATGGAAGCGATGGGGCGCCCGCTCGTGCTCATGTCGCTCGGCCAGCAGTTCGATATTCGAACCGAGCCGCATCGCAAGGCGCTCGAGAACCGACTCAGGGCGATGGTCCGCGACGGTCAGCTGCTGCGAAACCGCGCCAAAGCCTATTGTCTAACGCGCCACCTCGATCTCGTGACGGGGCGCGTGCAGGCCCACCGGGATGGCTACGGTTTCGTGATTCCCGACGACGGCTCGGATGACATTTATCTTTCCGCGCGCGAGATGGCGCCACTCTGGAGCGACGATCGCGTCGCCGTTCATGCGAGCGCGAGCCGACGCGGCGGCCGCGAAGGCCGTCTCGTCGAGGTGCTCGACCGGGCTAGAGCCGAGATCGTTGGCCGCTTCACGCGGGAGCGCGGGATCGATCTCGTGCTAAGCGAAGGGGAGAGCCGCGAGCGCGTGCTGATTCCGCGAGGCGATGCCGGCGGCGCGCGGGCAGGCGACATTGTTCGAGTTGCCGTCGACCAGTACCCAACGACAAAGACCGATGCAATCGGTCGCGTCATTCGGGTGGTCGGTCGGTTCGATGATCCTGGAATCGAGACGGATGTCGCTATTCTCGCGCATGGCTTGCCGCATGAGTGGCCTGACTCGATCGAAATTCAGATGAGCGACCTGCCCGCGCAGGTGCCTGCCAGCGCCAAACGCAACCGAGAGGACTTACGCAAGTTGCCGCTCGTGACGATCGATGGGGCCGATGCGCGCGACTTCGACGATGCCGTCTTTGCTGAGCCTAAGGGTAGCGGCTGGCGATTAATCGTTGCGATTGCAGACGTTAGCCACTACGTCGAGTCTGGTACCGAACTCGACGCTGAGGCACGGGCGCGTGGCACTTCCGCGTATTTTCCGGATCGCGTATTGCCGATGCTGCCCGAAGTGTTATCGAACGGTTTGTGCTCCTTGAATCCGCAGGTCGATCGCTTGTCTTTGTGCTGCGAGATGACCGTCGACGGCTCGGGGTCAGTCACGCGCTCGCGATTTTTCGAGGGGCTCATACGCTCTGCCGCGCGCCTGACCTATATCGAGGTTGCCGAAGTCCTCGAAGGCCAGAAGTCCTCCGGCAGCCTCCGTGCGCTTGAGCCGCAGCTGCGCTGTCTGCACGATCTGTACCGCGCCTTCGAGCGCAAACGCAAGCGGCGCGGCGCGATCGACTTCGATTTACCACAGGCTAAGATCGAACTTGACGAGCACGGTCAGGTGGTCGATGTGCATGTCGCGGATCGTCTTGTGAGTCATAAGATCATCGAGGAATGCATGATCGCTGCAAATGTCGAGGCCGCCAAGCGCATACGCCAGGGCCGGATCGCAGCGCTCTATCGCGTCCATACGGGGCCTGATCCCGAGCGCATCGATGAGCTCGTGTTGTTTCTGCAGAGTCTCGGACTCACGCTCAACTCGCCGGCAAAGCTCGTGCCCAAGGATATCTCCCGCCTTATCGAGAGCGTAGCGGACCACCCGGAGGCTGAGCTCATTGATGCGATGGTCCTGCGTTCTATGCAGCGCGCGAAGTACCAGCCGCGCAACGTCGGTCACTTCGGGCTCGCGCTACCCGCGTACGCGCACTTCACCTCGCCAATACGTCGCTACCCGGATCTGTTGGTTCACCGCGCGATTAAATGGCTCATCCTTCACGGCAGTGCCAAAGGCTACAGCTACGGCCTTCAGGAGATGGAGCACCTTGGCGAGCACTGTTCACGAACTGAGCGGCGCGCCGACGAGGCGGTCTGGCAGGTCGAGGAACGACTCAAGTGCGCCTATCTCAAGCACCAGGTCGGCCGGGAATTCGAGGTCATGGTTGCGAGTGTGGCGGCATTCGGCCTGTTTGTTCGGGTGCACGAGCTGCAGATCGACGGCCTCGTGCATGTCAGCGGGCTGCCCGATGACTACTATCATCGCGAGGGCGGCGGCTCGGTTCTCGTCGGCGAGCGCACAGGGCAGCGCTATCGGATTACCGACAAGCTCAAAGTTCGGCTCGTCAATGTAGATGTGGCCGAGCGCAAGATCGATTTCACGATCGCGGACCCTGAGCAGACTTCCGAACCGTCCAGACGGAAGACGCGGCGTGGCGGGCGCTAGCTCGAGCTGGATTTATGGCCTGCATGCGGTCAGAGCGCTCCTCGAGCGCCGCCCGGAGGGCATCGTTGCGGCAGCAGTGTTGAGAGGTTCTCGCGCGGGCGCGCTGCCGGAGCTGGAAAGGCGGCTGAGCTCCTTAGGTGTGCCGCTGCAGCATGTCGATCGTGCCACCCTAGATCGGATGACGGGGGACGGCACACATCAAGGGATAGCGGTCCAGACCGCGGGTCTCGCCGAAATTGGCATTCGGGAGCTCGAGGCCCTGGTCCTCGAACGCGGCCGGTCGGTGCGCTTGCTCGTGCTCGATCGGGTCCAGGATCCGCGCAATCTCGGCGCGTGTCTGCGCAGCGCTGATGCGGCCGGTGTTGATGCGGTCGTCATTCCCAAGGATCGTTCCGCTAAGCTCACGGCCGCGGCGGTCAAGGCTGCCGCGGGGGCAGCGGAGACAGTGAGGCTCGCGCGTATCGGTAACCTGGCCTCGACGCTGCACTGGCTCAAGGCCGCCGGGGTGTGGATCGTCGGGGCCGATGCGGATACGCCACGAAGCCTCTTTGATACCCAGCTGGGCGCACCGATCGCCCTGGTAGTCGGTGGCGAGGGCCGAGGT
>JAHEEM010000020.1:16890-25841 GCA_024640695.1 Rhodospirillaceae bacterium
GGCTGACGCGCGAGACCTGCGATGAGATCATCAGTATCCCGATGCAGGGTACTGTCGCGAGCCTGAACGTCTCCGTAGCCGCAGCGATTCTGCTGTTCGAGCTCGAGCGGCAGGGTCGCGGTCGCAGCCCGGTGCGGCGCCCGACTTGAGGCCAGGTCCGCGCTGCAGTAGGATGGCGAGCCCGAAAAATTTGTATCTCCTTGCCTTACTGGGTTGCCCAGGAGGCTGTCACCCGAGAGGAGCTTGAGTTGAGACACTACGAAGTCGTGTTTCTGGTCCATCCTGACCAGAGCGAACAGGTCCCCGCAATGCTGGAGCGTTACCGGCGCATGATTGAAGGCGCTGACGGCGTCGTGCATCGCGAGGAGGACTGGGGCCGCCGTCAGTTGGCGCATCCCATCACGAAAATCCATAAGGCGCACTATCTGATGCTCAACGTCGAATGTCCGCAGGACACGCTCGACGAGCTCGTTGGCGCTTTCCGATTCAGCGATGCAGTGTTACGCCACCTCGTGATCAAACGCGACAAGGCGATCACCGAAGCGTCGCCGATGGCGAAGGAACGGGAGGAAGAGAAGGCCAAGGAAGCTCAGTCCGCGTCTGCCGACGCCGCTCGATCGAGAAGCGCTGAGCGGGCCGCAGAGCCTGCCCCCGTATCCGATGAGCCTGCAAGCGAAGCCGAAGCCGAAGCCGACGCCGGAGTCGAATCCGATGCGGGCGCTGCCGACACGGACGCTGACGCGGATGCCGACACGGACGCCGAAACGACTGCTGACGAGTCCGAGGAGAAGTAATTCATGGCACGCTACTTTCGACGCAAAAAGTTTTGCAGGTTCACCGCCGAAGGCGTTGAGGAGATCGATTACAAGGATCTCGCCACCCTCAAGGCATATGTCACGGAGACTGGCAAGATCGTCCCAAGCCGGATCACAGGCACTAAGGCGCACTATCAGCGGCAGTTGGCGACGGCGATTAAACGGGCGCGCTTTCTAGCTTTACTGCCGTACACGGACCAGCACTGAGTCGCGGCGTGCTGCGTCTCGGCTTGTCGTCGTGACAGCCTTCGTTTCCTGGCTGCTGCGGCGGCGCTATTACCTGTTGATCCTGGCTATCGCCGTTACACCTCTCGTGCCGATGCTTGCGGTTGCGCTCATCGCGCTGGATACCATACGCAGAGGGCCCTACCAGGGTCTGGTTAGCGCTGCGATTGCGGCCACAGGCGTGTTTGCGCTGAGCGTGTTCGTCGGCAGCGAGCCGATGGTCGTAGGGACGGTCGGCGTGATCACAATGCTATCGGGGGCTGCGTTGGGCGCGATCGTGGTGACTACCCATTCGCTGATGTTGGCGTATCAGGCTAGCTTACTCGCGTGTGCGGCTGCCGTGGGCGGTGCGCTTCTGGTCTGGCCGGATGCCGGCGCGCTGATTGGGCCATCGCTCGATTCGTTATTGGAAGTGCTACGGCAAAGCGGTGCGGCCCCGGAGCAGCTCGAGGCCTTGAATGGTTTGCGCGACATATTTTTCGGCTTGGTCGCGGCAGCCATTTTTGCGCAACTTATCGTTGCAGTAGTCTTGGGGTATTGGTGGTCATCGCTGGCCGGTTTGTCACAGGATGTCGGTGAGCAATTTCGAGCGTTGAGACTTGGGCGCATTCTTGGCGTACCCGCCACCTTGGTCATGGCGGTCAGCCTGTTCTTTGATGCAGCGCTCGTGCAAAATCTGTTTCCACTGGTGTTGTTCGGATTCTGTTTTCAAGGCCTTGCGGTCACCCATGCCTGGGCGCATGCTAAGCACTGGAACCCGGCGCTGTTGCTCGTGATGTATCTCTTGCTCGTGAGCCCGCTGACCGTGGTAGTTGTTCTGGCACTTGGCTCGATGGGCTTGACAGACAATTGGATCAATCTGCGGGCGCCATTGCGGACCGTGAGCTGAGTAGGAGTAGAACGAGTATGGAAATCATCTTATTGGAGAAAATCGAGAATGTCGGCGTGATTGGCGACCAGGTCAACGTTAAGCCCGGCTTCGCGAGGAACTATCTGATTCCGCACGGCAAAGCCACGCTAGCTACGCCTGAGAACATTGCGATATTCGAGGCGCGTCGAACCGATCTCGAAGCCAAGGCTCAGGGAGAGATATCCGCAGCGCAGGGCCGCGCAGCTAAGCTCGAGGGTCAGGTGCTGACCGTGAAGGCGAACGCCGGCCCCGAAGGTAAGCTGTTCGGTTCCGTCGGAACGATCGATATCGCTGCGGCGTGTGAGGCACTTGGATTCGAGGTCGAGCGGAGCGAAATTCGGCTACCCGACGGGCCTCTGCGCGTCGTCGGCGAGCATCTGGTAGAGCTGCATCTGCACTCTGATGTCGGAGTGCAAATCAAGGTTATGATCGAAGCCGATGAGGGTGGGTCCTTCGTGCCGCCTGCTGATTCCGTGGAAGCAACCGACGCGGAAGAATGACCGAGTCGGGTAACCGCCTGGCCCTGCCAAGCTCGAACGAAATCTGCAGCTGAGCGCGATGGTCGAAGCGGTCCCAAAATCTAGAGCTAGTGGTGGACTTGCGGAGACTCTGCGTCTACCGCCGCATTCTGTGGAAGCTGAGCAGTCACTGCTTGGCGCGGTCATGCTTGATCCTTCATCGTGGGATCAGATCGCCGATGTTGTGTCTCTGGAGGATTTCTATCGGGCTGACCACAAACTAATTTTTAAGGTGATTGGTACGCTTAACGAGCGCGATCAGCCACCCGATGCGCTCACGGTTAGCGAGCATCTGGATCGACAAGGGGAGCTCGCGGCAGCCGGCGGATTGGCCTATCTGTCTCAGCTCGTCCGCGACGTGCCGAGTGTCGCGAACGTTCGCGCATATGCGGGGATTGTGCGAGAGCGCTCGATGCTTCGTCAGCTTATTGGAATCGGTAATTCGATTGCCGTAAGCGCTTATGACGAGGAAGGCCGTCCTGTGCATGAGCTTGTTGACCTCGCCGAGCAGCGGGTGTTCGATATCGCCGACCGCGGTAAGCGGCGCGGGCGCGGATTTAAAGCGCTCAAGGATCTGACTTCTGCGACCATAGACCGAATCGATCAGCTCTATCACTCGACCGAAGCTATCACTGGGGTTCCAACGGGCTTCAAAAGAATGGACGAGATGACCGCCGGACTCCAACGCGGTGACCTCATCATCGTGGCAGGGCGACCATCGATGGGTAAGACGACGTTGGCGATGAATATCGCTGAGAATGCTGCGATTGCGCACGGCGCGCCCACGGCCATTTTTAGCATGGAAATGTCTGCTGAGCAGCTGACTATGCGCATGATCGGCTCGATCGGCCGCCTGAATCAATCCCACCTTCGAACCGGAAACTTCAGTGAGGATGACTGGCCGCGCATCGATTCGGCCGTATCGATCATGTCGAATACACCGATATTCATTGATGACGCGCCGGCCCTGTCACCGACCGAGGTACGTGCTCGCTCCCGGCGTCTGAGTCGCGAAGCTGGAGGTCTCGGCCTTATCGTCATCGACTACCTGCAGCTGATGCAGGTCGCTGGCAACAAGGAGAACCGGGCGACGGAAATCTCCGAGATTTCGCGCTCGCTCAAGGCCTTGGCGAGGGAGCTGGATGTTCCGGTGATTGCGTTATCGCAGCTTAATCGTAGCGTCGAGCAACGGACCGACAAGAAGCCCGTCATGTCGGACCTGCGAGAGTCCGGTGCGATCGAGCAGGATGCGGATCTGATCGTGTTTATTTATCGCGACGAAGTCTACGATCCCGATACGACTCGGCGTGGGCAGGCCGATATCATTATCGGCAAGCAACGTAATGGCCCTATTGGAGATTTTCCGCTGACATTTCTGGCGGAATGCACGCGCTTTGAGAATCCAGTTGCCGACGCCTACGGGGAAGGGGTGCTCGGCTAACGGCGCGGCTAATGCCGCAAGCGCAGCATCAGTTAACGAAGAACCCCATTTTCACACCGGCGAGCTGTATGACGTCGTTGTCTTCGAGCTTGCGCACCTGCGGGCCGATTGCTTGGCCGTTCACTAGCGGGAAATCATCCGGCTTGCCGCTTTCGACGTGGACGATATAGAAGCCGTCCGACCGGCGGGTTACTGCAGCAACCTGAACGCCAGGCCGCCCGAGGGTGGTCAGAGCCTTTGTGAGTTCAAGCTCACGGCCTGCGAAGGTTCCGGAAAGTACCTGTAGCTTGGCCGTCGGGATCACGGCTGCTGTCTGCTGGTTGACGTTCTGCGTTGTGTTAGCTGCAAGCGCTGGCGATTTGGTGCCCGACGCTTCGTCGATTAGTGAGGAACCCGCGCCCGCAGCCATGGCGGCTGATGCCGTGCCAGCAGCGGTTTCGGCCACCTGGGTCACTTTCGCGATCTGCTTCTCCAGGTCGCGATTCGGCTCGATGACCATGGTCTTCTGGAATTCGTCGTCGTCCCCAACCTCGTTTTCCTCGGCCTGATCGTCAACGTAACGCAGCTGATGGTGGCCGGCGGTGATGACATCGCCATGCTGGAGCGCGTGCTTCTTGATGAGTTTGCCGTTGACGTAAGTTCCGTTCGTGCTGTTGAGGTCTTCGAGGAACGAGTCGTTGAGAATATTGATAATCAGAGAGTGGTGACCACTCACGGCCGCATTGTCTATGCGTATGTCGTTGTCCGGAAGGCGCCCGATGGTGTAGCGCTCTTTCGTCATGTTGTACTCAGCAAGGGTCTGCCCGTCTAAGCTCAATATCAATCGTGCCATCGTTTTTATTCCGATTATCCGAAGAGGTTGCGAACCTTAGCTAACAACCCGGCGTTGGCGGGAAAAGCATCCGTGACACGTACCAGCACCACAGATACGTTGTCCCGACCCCCATTGTCGTTGGCCAGCTTAATCAGGTGCCGGCCGATTGTATCAATATTATTGTTAAACGTGCTGATGGTGAGATGAATATCCTCGTCTTCGACCATATCCGGCAGCCCGTCCGAGCACATCAGGACGTAATCGCCTTTCGCGATGTCGAGTTCCTGGACCTCAACTTCGACACTGGGCTCGACACCGAGGGCCCTCGTGACGTAGTTGCGGTTGGTGGATCGAGAGGCTTCCTCCTGGGAGTAGAAGCCGCGATCGACGAGCTCCTGGAGCAAGGAGTGATCCATCGTGATCTGCTCGAAGCGGTTGTCGCGCATTCGATAAAGGCGTGAATCGCCGACATGGGCAATTGAAACCCGGTTATCGTAGAACAGGCATGCCACGAGGGTAGTGCCCATCCCTTCGCACTGGGCCTGCGATTTAGCAGTCTGATTGATGATCTTGTTGGCACGCAGAATTGCATCGCGGAGCACGATGGTTTGGCGCATATAGCCGGTGCCGGATTCGATCTCGGCACGGTTCTCGCGCCGGCAGGCCTCGGTCACGAGGTCAATAACCGTTTTAACAGCGATCCCGCTGGCGACTTCACCGGCGTTATAGCCACCCATGCCGTCCGCCAGCACCCAGAGACCGATTTCTTGGACGCAGCCTATCGCGTCCTCGTTGTGGTCTCGGACTCGGCCCGTATCGCTGAGCTCCACATGGGCCAATTTGTCTTTGAGGTTCATAGGGCTGGCGATGTTACGTTTCAGTACCCCGGGATGGCGGCGCGGAGAGCCTGCGCCATTGCAGTGCCATCATCGTAGCGGGCTTCCGGGTCCTTCGCGAGCGACCGATTAATGATCGAATCCAGCGCGCCGCCAAGCTCCGCTCGGACCTGTGTCACGGGAATATGCGGTTCGTTCGAGATTACGAACATAAGCTCGGTCATGGAAGTTCCCCGGAAGGGCAGGTAGCCAGTCAGCAACTGGTACAGGCTAACACCTAACGCGAATAAGTCGGTGTGCCCGTTCACATTTTCGCCTTGGAGCTGTTCCGGGGACATGTACGATGGCGTGCCCAGAATAATCCCCGTTCGCGTTCGACTGACGTCCATGAGCCGAGCAACCCCAAAGTCGGTAATTTTCAGCGAGTCTGTGACCGAATCATACATAATATTCGCGGGCTTGATATCCCTGTGGACCACGTTTTGGCGGTGGGCATAGTCGAGCGCTTCAGCGGCGCGTGCTGCGAGATCGAGCACTTTAGGCACCGGCAGCAGGGTCTGTGGCGCAGCGTGGTCACTGAGATGGCTGCCGCGCACGTACTCCATCGCGATATACACGATGCCATCTTGCTCCCCGATGTCGTAGATGGTCACGATGTCGGGGTGATTGAGTCGACCCGCGATTTCAGCCTCCCGGATGAAGCGCTCGCGAGCCTCCTCGAGGTAGCTGGGTTCAAATTCCTTCTCCAGGCAGAAGGCCTTGATCGCGACGACCCGATTGATGGATGGGTCTCGGCCGAGGTAGACGGTGCCCATGGCCCCACTGCCGATCACGCCGAGCACTTCGTAGCGACCCAGCGCTGTCGGGTTGGAGCAGGTCGGCGCGCTTTCGCGCGAGTCCTCGCGGACGGCGATCAGTCGACGTGCCACGTCCCTGTAACCTGCGTCTGCTTGAGCGATGCGATGGAAGGCATCGGCGGCGAGCCGCTTTTCCCCTCGCTCGTCCAATGCGCAGGCCAGATCGTAGGTCTCAGCGAGGAGGCCCGTGGTGATCGCCAGTTTCCCGAAGACTCCCCAAGCTTCGGCAAAGTCGCCGCGTGCGATCAGGCGACGGCCATCCAAGAGGTTTCGCGGCGCCCGATCCTTACCCTGCGATGCCGGTTTCCTGGACCGCCGTTCGAAGCCACGTCCTGCGAGGCCTGCGACCAGAAGGGCGGGACCGGTCACGGGTATCCAGACCCCGGCTGCCAGAAACCCTGCAGCCCCGAGCACTAAAAGGCTGCCGGCAGCCACGAGCGGAATAACGAACGCCGTGGGGCCGCTCAAAGACAGGCCGGCAATGGCGGCAACCCATGCGGCTGCAGCGGCCCAGCCTGCCGCGTCAAGCCACAGGCTCGTCGCTACGAACGAACTCTGCCGGTAACCCGCGAGTGAATGAGCCACGAGCTCGCCTGGTGACAGCGCCCCAACGGGTGTGGCGTGGCGGGGGGCGTCGGCGAGGCCAAGAACGACGACCTTGTCCGTCAGCGCCTCCGGCAGCAGCTGGATGGCCTCCGCTGTAGTCGGTTTGAGGTCCTCGACCGCATAGAACCGCAGCCAACGGCGACCGGAGCGATCGCTTCCCACAGGCGCTCTCGCCGTTGGATCGCCGCTGCGTTTGAGCCCGGCGTCGGTGGCTAGGTCGAGGCGTCGTGAGGCCGCCAGAGCTAGGGACTCGGTTGCGGCTAGGTCCCGGAGCGTCGACCGCTCGTAGCGAATTACGCCGTCGAGGTCAGTGCGCGGCCATAGATAACCCCCCTCGGTCCAGCCAGTTTCACGCAAGATCGGCATGCCAGGCGTCGCAACCGCTACGGGGCCGATGACGGCAAGCTTCGCAGCGTGAGGGGTCGGCGCCTCCTGTAAGGTCGAGACCACAAGGCTTGCCCCCTGCCGGCGAGCCGTCTCGATAACCGCAGCTTGAGCGTCCGGGTTGGATAGCTCGATCAGCACCATGTCGGCTGGTCCCTGTGGTGGCCCGAGACGTGACCAAAGGTCGAAGAGGCCGCGATCGAGCCTCTGCAGTACCTCCAGCGGCGGTAGGCTCAGCGCGCCGACCGACAGCGCGATGAGCGCCACTAACTTTGGCAGAGCTAAGCGCACGCTCAGCATCCTATGGTGGTAGTCCTGTTGGACATCGAGTATGCCAGCCGGCTGTCGGCGGCCGTGTGACGTGGCGCGCTTTTCCAAAGGCAAGCAGAACAGCTTTCTTTACCTCCGGCCGGGGCTTGCGCTCGGTGCTATGCTCTGCGCATGTCTAAGGCAAAACGGGTGTATACCTGTGGCGGCTGCGGTGCCCAGCATCTGAAATGGCAGGGCCAGTGCCCCGACTGCGGCGCGTGGAATGCGCTCGCAGAGTCCCGCGAGCTGACCCGACGCGAGCCGCTTGCAGGCGAGCGGGGCCAGGCACTTAGCGCACGTACGCGGCTCGATCAGCTTGCCGTCGTCGAGACGGCACGGATGTCGAGCGGCATGACCGAGTTCGATCGCGTACTTGGCGGAGGGCTGGTGCCCGGGTCAGTGGTCCTGATCGGCGGGGATCCGGGAATCGGTAAGTCGACCCTGCTGCTCGGCGCAGCCGCGCGGCTCAGCCGTGCGCATCGCGTCTGCTATGTGACGGGTGAGGAGTCCCTGGACCAAATCGGACTCAGAGCCTCGCGCCTCGAGGTCGCCGACGCGCCGGTCGAGCTCATGGCTGAGACTTGTGTCGAGGCAGTCGTGGAGCAACTCAAGAGTGATCCGCCGCGAGTGCTCGTCATCGACTCTATCCAGTGCCTATACAGCGAGAGTCTCGAGTCGGCACCCGGCTCGGTCAGCCAGGTTCGGGAGAGTGCTGCGCAGCTCGTGCGTTTCGCTAAGCTACAGGGCATCGCGACGCTGCTCGTCGGGCATGTGACCAAGGAAGGGACTTTGGCGGGGCCCCGCGTGCTGGAACATATGGTCGACACGGTGCTCTATTTTGAAACCGATCTCGGTAGCCGCTATCGAATTATTCGAGCCGTCAAGAACCGCTTCGGTGCCGCGAACGAGATGGGATTCTTCGTGATGGCCGAGCAAGGGTTCAAAGAGGTAAAGAACCCGTCGGCAATTTTTCTTGCCAAACGAAGTCAAGCTGTGGCCGGCAGCGTCACTATGGTCACGCGCGAGAGCAGTCGATCATTGCTCGTTGAGGTTCAGGCCCTCGTGGATTCCTCTCCCGGTGGCCCGCCGCGGCGACTGGCACAGGGCCTCGACACGCAACGATTGGGCTTGCTGCTAGCGGTCGCGCACCGGCACTGCAAGCTGGCGGTCGGGGATCGGGATGTCTTTGCGAACGTCGTTGGCGGGTTGCGCATCGGCGAGACCGCCGCGGATCTC
>JAHEEM010000355.1 GCA_024640695.1 Rhodospirillaceae bacterium
GCCGGAAGTATCAGAATCGCATCGCCCGCCGTTGCTCGGCCTAGTGCTTGCCGGCGGCGACAGCCGCCGCATGGGCGATGATAAAGGTGCGATTCGGTATCACAGCGCCGCACATGCCGTTTTCCTACGGGACTTGCTCGCGTCGCGTTGCGAAGACGTCTTCGTATCGATCAATTCGCACCAGGCCGGTCGGCCGCCATACGCCGGTCTGCCTGTCATCGTCGATGCACGGCAACGCACGGGCCCTGCAACGGGACTCCTCGCCGCTCACGCGGCACATCCCGCTGCCGCATGGCTTGCAGTTGCGGTTGATCTCGCCCTTTTGGATGCCCCAACGGTCGCCTCGCTCGTGAGCCGGAGGCGAGCGACGGCTGCAGCGACGGCATTCAGAAATCGGGACGGCATCATCGAACCGCTGTGTGCGGTCTGGGAGCCCGCTGGGCTCGCGCTGTTGGCGGAACGCGCCGCGGGCGGGGACCCGTAGTCACGGCGCTGCTTGGAGTCCGCGGACACTGAGATCCTCGAGTGTTCCGATCCAGGCGCGCTCATGAGTGTCGACACGCCGCAACTGAGGGATGCGCTGCTCGAGATGCAGTGGCCCAGCCAGTGACGCGCGGCGGCGTCTCCAACGCCGCAGTCTCGATGGTGAATTCACGCGCGCTCGTGCGGGCTGAGCGCATGGCGGCAGATCAGGACTTCTGCATAGTTTCGAACTGTGAGAGGATACCAAGGCGAGTGCGCGATTAGAGTTATGTAAAACAAAGATTTATTAGCTAAGGCTCGCCAAGAACCTCCAACTATGAGCCAGATCAAGCAAGGTCCCGCCGCTCCGCGCAAGGAGCCCAAGCGCATCACGGCGAATGACGAGACGTCTGTCATTCCGATCCGGGGCTCGGATCCGCTCGAGAGCACGATGCCGCCGACGCCGCTGCGGGAGCTGCTCGCGGCTGAAGGTGCCAGTGTGTTGGTTCTCACCGATACCGCCGCGCTGCTTACGACCGTTCAGGAAGCCGGCGGCGAGCAGTATCCGGTATTTCCAGCGGGTTCGTGGAAGGAGCTGCGCGAAGCGGTGTCCGAACGGCGCTGCGGCATTGCCTTGCTCGACATCGATGCGCTCAGCGGCGCGTTGCCCGATCGCCTGGCGGAGCTCGCACGGCTGAACCCGGCCCTGGTAACGCTGGTCGCAAGCACTCGCGAGCGCGCGGACGGGCTGCTGAACCTACTGTCCCAGCGCAAGATCCACCGCCTGCTGATCAAGCCGCCGACGGTCGGCATCACGCGCCTGTTGCTCGAATCGTCGGTGAACCGCCACCTCGAGTTGCGACGTCGCCCAGAGGCCCAGGCTCACACGGCGTCCGCGAGGACGAGCGGGCTCGCCGGTTGGCCGAGTTGGTTGCTGGCGGGCGGGCTTGTGCTAGGGCTGATCGGCACGGTGGCGCTGACAGCCTATATGAATCGCCCCGCGCAGAGTCCGGTCACGGTACGCTCGCCGGTGAGTGAGCCGCTGGCGCGCAGCGCGCCGCAGCCGAATTCGGGCTTGGCCACGGATCCATCCTCGCAGGGCCCGGGTCCTGCCGTCGTGCAGCCCAGCACGGGATCAACCGGCTTTTTCACCGGCGGCGGTGCGAGCGACGGAACATCGGTGCTGCCGCCAGGTTCCGTCGGCAGCGGCCAGGAGCCCCTCGAGGGCGGGGATCTGTCGCCCGAGCCCCAGGGCGTGGCGGGGCCCGATGCCGCCGAGATCGAGGCAAGCTACAACGTCGTCGAAGCGGCCCTGATCGCCGACGATTTCGACGCGGCGGCCGCCGAGCTCGATGTGCTCGATGCGCTCGACCCGGAGTCCTCGCGGGTGACGTTTCTGAGGGCTCAGCTAGACCGTGCCCGCGCGGCGGCCGCCGAAGTCGCCGCAGCTGCCGAAGCGGCAGCGCTCGCCGCAGAGGCTGCGGCTGCGCCGAGCGAGCTCACGAGCCTGGTCGGTTTGGCACGGGCGCGGCTTGCCCAGCAACAGCTCGAGACGCCCGCGGGCGACAGCGCGCTCGACTACCTCGCCCGGGCGCGCGAGGTCGCTCC
>JAHEEM010000356.1 GCA_024640695.1 Rhodospirillaceae bacterium
CGCCGGGGAGCTGCTGGCGCTGCGCGGCATCCAGCTGCCGGATATCGAGGGCCTGAGTTATAGCTTGAGCCGTTTGACCGAGAACATAGCCGAGTTACCTATGCGCGTGCCTGCTACCGACGGTGATGTCGCAACGCAGACCGACGGCGACGCCGAGCCGGGTCTCGGTAGGCTCTGGCAGACCCTCAAAAATGCGCTGGCCGGTATGATCCGCATCGAGCGTCGGGAGCCGACAGACGCTTATACGCTGGCACGTGATGAACAAGTCCTCGTCCGCCGTCAGCTCGAGCTCGAGCTCACGCTCGGTCGGCTCGGTCTCGTGCAGACGATGCCTGACCTGTTCGCTGGAAGCCTGGTCTCGGCGACACGCTTGCTCGAGGAGCATTTCGACACGGAGCAGGCGCCTGTACAGGGGGCGCTGGCATTGCTCGAGGACATGCTCGCGCTCGACATCGCACCGGGCTATCCGGACATCAGCGGGTCCCTGGCGCAGCTGCGCAGCCTTCCAGATCGAGACGGCTGATGCGGGTTGGTCTCTGGGCGCTCGCGGCGATTCTCCTTGGCGCCATATTGGCGCATTTGCTGCTGCAGGATCGCGGGTACGTGCTCATCACGTTTCTCGGCTACGCCATCGAGATGTCCGTTCCGGCTCTGGTTCTGGTGCTGGGCGCAGCGTACTTCGCGATTCGACTCACAATCTGGCTGTGGCGCGCCCCCCGCCAGCTCGGTGCTGCGGTTGCAGGCGTGCGCGTGCGGCGCGCCGGCAGCAAGCTCACGCGCGGTCTGATCCACATGGCGGAGGGTGACTGGTCCAAGGGCGAACGACTTCTGACGCAAGGCCTGAAGGGTACGGAGTCGCCACTGATCAACTATCTCATGGCGGCGCGCGCTGCCCAGCTGCAGGGCTCTAACGAGCGCCGCGACGACTGGCTGCGCCTGGCTTACGAGGAGCTACCCGAAGCTGAGACTGCCGTACTGCTCACGCAAGCGGAGCTGCAGCTCGAGCATGACGAATACGAGAGGGCGCTCGCGACACTGAGCCGCATCGAGGAAGCGCATCCCGGGCATCCGCTGGCGCTCGAGCTCTTGATCAGGGCGCACGGTGCGCTCGAGGACTGGGACCAAGTGCTTATCCTATTACCCCGGCTCAAGACGGTCCGGGCGCAGACTGGTGCGGTGTCTACTGCCGCGACGGCAGCGTTGGGCCACTACGCTTCGCGCGCAGATGTCAGCTACGACTCGCTCGAGCGACTCTGGAGCAGCCTGCCGCCCGGGTTGCGCAAGCGGCCCGATCTGAGTTCGATTCACGCGCAGGCTCTGGGCACACTCGGTCATGGTGATGAGGCGGAGAAAGAGCTGCGCCAGGCGCTCAAGGGCGCGTGGAGCGAGGAGCTCGTGCTCGCTTACGGCGCTGTCAGGAGCTCGGATTCTGCGCGCCAGCTCAAGCGTGCGGAGCGGTGGCTGAAGACCCATCCTGAAGACGCCGCCCTGCTGTTGACGACGGCACGTCTGTGCATGGCTGTGGAGCTTTGGGGCAAGGCACGCAGTTACCTCGAATCGAGCCTGGCGCTCGACCCTCGCGCCGACGCGTACGCGCTCTATGGACAGTTACTCAGGGAGCTCGGTGAGGAAGACACGGCGGCAAGCGCGTTTCGTTCCGGTCTCGCACTCGTGACGGGCGGGACGAGCGATCTGCCCGCCTTGGGCGCACCGCGTGCGAGCGACGGGCGGCCCGCGGACGATGCCGATATCAAGGCCGAGAGCGCCGCGACTCCAGCCACTCGATAATCGGATCCCACTGCTCCCAATCCGGCCAAGCGATATAAGGCGGCAGCTCGTGGATGCCGATGCCGCGTTGATAGGCGCGAATATAATTTTGCGCTTCGCGAAGCGCCGCGATATACGGCACTTTCAGTCCCGACAGATATTCGTCCAGCTCCTCGAAGATCAGCGTGTTCTCGCGCACGCGATTCGCAATGATGCCGACCTTGGCTTTGCGCTTCTCGATTTTACCGCGGTGTAGGAGTTCCTCGATGAAGCCATGCGCCGCTTTGATGTCGAT
>JAHEEM010000171.1 GCA_024640695.1 Rhodospirillaceae bacterium
CAGCATCGCAGTGGTCGGCGCGTTTACCTCACTGGGAACGCAGGTGGCTATCACGCTCGGTCTGATTGAAACTGCTGTTACTCCGTAAGCCCTACGTTATGGAGGCCCCGAGACCCGCGCGTGACGCCGCGTAATCAGCAGAGCGCGCGCCCTCCCCTTCCGCTATTTGCAGGAACGACAACCCGCTGAGAAAAAAAGGTCGCTGTGAAAAGAATAATTCAACAATTTCTATACGACGACAGCGGCCTCACCACAGTAGAATATGCCGTCGCCGGAGCCCTAATAACCATCGCTCTCGTCGCAGCATTCACGTCGCTTGGGACCCAGGTCGATATCACCGTCGACACAATCACAGACAACATTACGCCACCGTAACGTTCGCGCTCCGACGCAACTATTTCGTTCGATAACATAGACTGAACTGCCAGCCGCGAAATCGCTGGCTCGCATCCAGCAACTGAGACTTGAGTCCCTTGCTAGCTTACGCAGTTCGCAACCAGGTCGCGGGAAGCGGCTGTGAATCCGATGAGGCTGAAAGTGCCGTCCGCAGTGAGGTCATCACGAGTAATTCGCCAGGAAAAACGTGTTCCGGCAATCATCTGCTCGAACAGCCGTTTCGCGATTACTTCGACTCTCGAGTAGCCTCCACTGGTACTGTTGCTCCAGGACCGCATATCGAGGCTCAGCAAATCGCCTCCGTCCACCCATACCGATAACTCAAAATCGGTCGAACTGGCGACAAGGAACTCGCCGATGTCGAGCGTCAAGATGAGTTCATCGTTATTGCATTGGAACCCGATACGTCGCTCCAGCCGGGTGCCGCCTGCGGGATCAACAAGATAAGATTTCGTCACGCCATACACCAGCCGAGATGTTGGCTCATCAACGACGCTATAGCCGCGCCACGGCAATTCCTCGTCTGCAACGCTGTCCGTAAAGTGCAGCGTTGATATTGATACGATAGCGAGCGACATGAGGTGAATGGTGCGCATGAATCGTTCCTTAGCCTTCGCTTCGACAAATAATCCGGCCGGTGCGGCCTATTCTACTATTCTCGGCAAGGACTCGACTAGAGTCAACGCACTTCCAGCGGCCGCACTGCCGATTGAGTCTCATATAAGCTCGCGGCATGTTGCGATCAAGAGACCATGTTGACATCATTGTTTTTCAGCCGCTTTAAGGGGACCATGATGCAGCGTTTTACTCTCCAGTATATCCGTGTCGCCAGCAGCTGCGGCGTGCTGACGCTCCTGCTGACGGCGTGCGTGACAATGGAGCAGGAACCGCCGCCACCCATGCCGGTTGCAGTCGATCCGGCTATTTACGCCATTGGCGGTCTGCTCACGCAAACTGACGCACTGGCAAGAAAATCGCTGGAACTGCGAGAGAGCGGCTTCTCGGCCGTTTCCGGCGAAGGCGTCTCCACCTATCAGGACCGGCAAGAATCACGCTGGCGCAGTGTCCTCCTTGGCACGGAAATCGAGGTATTTCGCATCGAGGACAATCTGCACATCCGGATTCCGACACGAGCGATATTCCATCTGGACGGAGCCGATATTGAACCGTCGGCCTTCTCGATACTCGAGACTATTAGTACCGTCCTCAATGAGTTTGACCGGACCGTCGTCGAAATTTCCGGGCACACGGATGGTGTTGAGTTACCGGCATACAATCGAGAGCTTTCGTCGCGACGTATTGGCAGCATCGTCGCATTCTTGACAGCAAGAAATTTGGACTCAAATCGAGTCATTGAAGTGCCGGCTGGCTCTGCCTACCCTGTCGGTAACGACAGCACTGCTGCGGGCCGAGAGTTAAATCGTCGCATAGAGATTACCTTGATACCGGTTCGCGGCTTACAGCCCGAATGAACGACAGATCCATCACAATCGTCGTACGCCGGAGCAACGCAAGCTCACCGGGATTCGGTTAAACCTGGTCGCGTTGGGCACGCAACGTCGGTATAGCGCCGGATCAGAACGAACGCAAGTAACGCCAAGGCTATACCGCCGAGTACATCGCTAAGATGGTGGCCACCCTCAACCGGCGTCGTTGCGATTACGCCGATATTTAAAGCCAGCATAAGCCAGAACAAAAAGCCCATCCGACGAAAAGCCAGAATAACAAGCACCGCCATACAGGCATGATAGGACGGAAACGATATTAGGCCCTTAGGCTCCACGAGAGATACGATCACGTTAGAACCGCTGCGGAGATCGAAGAAATCCTGCATGTAGTTGCGGTCCACAATGACCTTATGACCCATGTAGAAATCGCTGTCTGGAGCGAAATAGCCTGCGCCGCCAGCCGTGGGAACGATGCCAGAAATCCCAATACAAAGAATGGCGCCAAGAATGATAGTCGAGACAAACTCACGCGAACGGCCGGTATGCCCGGAAAACGATAAACACACCACGGTTGCGATGACGAAAAGCAGCGTCATGCTATATAAAAGCATCGAAGCCAGGCGCAGTAGATCATTCCGGAGGAAAAATTGCGTGTAACTATGCCAGTCGAAACCAAGCGCCTGATCTACTGAGACCATGAGCTCGTCATGCAGCCCCCCGCCATGTGCCGTAACCAAGTAGCTAAAAATACAGCCGAGATGGCTGAACAGGATCAAGATTGCCGCATCCACCGAGAGATTAGCAATGCGCTCGGAAGGACGTTGAAACGTATAAAACCACGCCGCCAACAGCAAGATTACCGGGACGGCAATGCCAAGAGTCACACTTCCCCAATCCAGTTGCAGACGACTGACCGACATCCACACAACATCGACAACGAACAGGCCGCCGACCATGCCTATGCTGGCCAGTCTACTCTGTAGCTTCATCGGCGCACTTCGAAATCTAGGCAGCGCGGAGCCAAAGCCCAGCTGACTACTGAGCACCCGAGCCCCCGAAATGCTCAGCAGAAACGATGCCGTAAGCCCGGAACGAATCCACGCCACAGCCGCTTCCCAAATAACGCGGCATGGGTTTCTTTCGTTTATCTGTGGCGACGCAATTGTCTGGTTCATGATTGTCTACTCCGGCACTAATACCGTAAGCCCTCTTCGACGCGAATTACCTTATAAAAACCCCCAAATTTTTTCCCCGACATGGTCGACAAACTCGCAAGTTCACTATTCTAAATTTCAAGGGCCTGGCTAACGAACTGAAAGCAGTGCTCGCCCATTACGATGAGATCACCATGCCGTAGCGCCCTCACCCTGATGCGCTTGGTATTTACGAAAGTACCGTTCGTGCTGTTCAGATCTCTGAGAAAAGTTGCAGTTGGCGTGCTAACGAGATGCGCATGGTGACGGCTGATATAGCGGCTCCTAATCTGAATTTCATTGTCGGGGCTGCTCCCCAGACTTATCTGCCCGGCTTTCAGAGGATGTTTAGCCATTTCAGATGAATCTAGTGCCACCAGCAATCGGCGTCCTTCATGAGGGGCAGGCGAATCGTAGCTTGGCTCCGGCTCAGTCGCTGCAAAATCTCCTTGCTCATTTTCGACGCGGATGCCGAAGCTGCGGAGGCTCTTGTCGTCATGGCTCGAACCTATTAGATTCTCGACACTAAGGCGCTCAGGACTCTTCTCAGGCCAGTCGAGAATGGCAACGGCCTCGCCTACGAGGTCTCTTGAGATTATTTTCCGACCATCGGCAAATGCCCTGATCAGCGCTGTGTTGCATAGTGTGTTAATAAGTCTGGGCACACCACCCGTATACCGATAAATAAGATCGAATGTATCTTCCGCAAAAGTGCTTTTAGCCGAATCGCCTGCGATACCAAGCCTATGCCGTATATAGTTTGCGGTATCAGTTCTATCGAGCGCACAAAGATGACAATGCAGGGCAACGCGCTGAGAAAACTGCTCCATTTGCGACGAAAATACATTGTTTCTAAGTTCGCCCTGGCCGGCAAGAATTACGCTTAGAACTCTCTGATTTCCTTTCTCTATACAGCTTAGAAGCCGAATCTCTTCGAGTACCTCTAGACTCAGATGCTGGGCTTCGTCCACAACTAACACGATGCGTTTTCCGAGATCGTGAGTTTGGGTGAGCATCGTATTGGCAATGTCCAGCAACTCCGCTTTTCCCTTTCTAAACGGCCGAGCGCCGAGCTGCGCCAGGAAGCTCTGAAGAAATTGGACCGGTGTAAGTATCGTTTGATGAATGCTTACGGCAACGACGTCGCCGCCCCTACTGGCAAGGTAATCATTAATTAGAATCGTTTTCCCCGATCCTATCTCCCCTGTAATGACCACGAACCCGTCGGTAAGTCGACCAGACGACTGCAAATAGGATCTCGCTTGCTGGTGCTGTTGCCCCAAATATAGATAACGCGAATCCGGCGCCATTCTGAACGGGCTTTCCTGCAGATTCTGAAAATCTAGGAACACAGCATTTCTTCCATAAACGAACTAGTTAACAAAATACGGCAATACCTAACGAGTTATTAACCTCTCGTCCTAATCAGCGCAGATAGACTCGTTCGATACTAAATTTATGCCATATCTTCCATGGCCACTTAGGATTCTGTTGTCTTACGCTAGGATTACTTTGAGAAATAATATCCGCCCATAGAGCTGACCTACCCCTCCCGCAATCTGGCCCGAGCAGGTTGAGAGATTTCCCGTTACTTTTCTTTAAGGGAGGTCTCAATAGGGAACACCAGTTGCCTCCCATCGAAGCACCCTGCTTGCGGGAACAATTCACTCTTGGATAATTTCATTAGTTTTGGCACCCCGGGCAGGACTCCAACCTGCGACCGTTGATTTGCAGCGAAAACTGACCTGGCAGTTGCACTAGATCCTGAGCCCTCAAACTGCGAGACGGCCAAGGCTCCCAATAGAGGTTGCCGGGTCAACTATTCAAAGAAAATTGTGGCCGAAGTGGGTCGATCGAGGAAGCAACTCAACAGGCTTCTTAGACACGTTCATTGGCCTGGACCGAGATCGGGCATTCTATCCTTCGGTAATGATCACCATCGCTTCGTACTATGCGTTGTTTGCGGTCATGGTCTGTTCAATTCAGGCGCTGGCGAGCGAATCGCTGGTCATCGTCGCGTCCCCAGGCGCATTGAGTGCGGGTTACAAGCGCTCGCTGTGGCTGGTCGTCGTGGCGCTCGCAGCACACGGCGCGTTTGATCTCGTCCATGGGCAGTTGATCGACAATCCGGGTATACCTTCGTGGTGGCCGCACTTCTGCCTGGCGTACAATGTCATCGCTGCCGTCTATCTCGCTTGGCTCTTGTCGGGTTCGACTGTGGGCGCGGCTGCAACCTAACAAGTCGCTGGAGCGCGCGCTGGAGATAACGTGCGAAGATTCACGCAAAGCGTCGGCGCAAAGCAAATCTCCGTGGCCAACTCGCGCCCACTCAGTGGGCACCGATGGCCTCAAACCTAAACATTAGGTTGCGGGCGTCACACTGTAATTTCTTTTGAAACACAAATTTACGTGACAACATCGGCCGTACGAATGCGTTGCTCTACCAGCTGAGCTACACCGGCACCGTTAGAAGGGGCATATTCATCAGTTACCGGCTGAAGATTCGCCAAACAATCAACTGCCTACAACCTCAGGGGCAAGGAGCGCAATCGAATACCCGTCGCGGCAAAGATTGCATTCGCAACGGCTGGCGCGACCAATGGAACGGGAGGCTCACCGACGCCACCAGGTGCCTCACCGTTCGCGATGATCTGTACGTCGATCTCGGGCATTTCCGAGTAAGCCAGAATGGGATATTCGGCGAGACTTGTTTGCTTCACGCGCCCATCGACGACCTCGATCTCTTCCTTGAGTGCCGCAGACAGGCCCAAAGCAATCCCGCCCTCGATCTGTGCACGAATCGTGTCCGGGTTGACGGCTTGCCCGCAATCGATTGCACAGGCAATACGATGCACTCGTATCACACCCGCCGCCGTGCAGGAGACCTCTGCAGCCTGAGCGGTCCAGCTGCCGAACGCACGATATACGGCGATCCCGCGGCCGCGACCGCGCTTCGCCGCGTCCCGCCAGCGGATCATCTCCGCTGTGGTTTGGAGTACAGCGCAGTGCCGCGGCGAGCCCCTCAGCAACGCGAGCCTATAGTCGAGAGGGTCGGCCGCCGCCCTGTGAGCGAGCTCATCGATGAACGACTCGATCGCGAACGCATTCTGCACGGCGCCGACGCCGCGCCAGGCACCGACCGGCAGCGGCGAACGAGTCGTAACCTTCTCCTCGCGGAAGTTAGGGACCGCATAAGGCACATCGCTCAGCACGAGCGCGACCGGCGGTCCCGCAATGCGCTGCCACCACGCTGTCGGTCTGCCGTTTTTATCGAGGCTCGCTTTGAGCGCCACCGCATGCGCAGGCCGGAACCGGTCATGCTGCAAGTCGTCTTCCCGCGTCCACACCACCTGCACGGGCCGTTTGAGCTTGGCTGAAAGCTCCACCGCTTCAGCGACGAAATCCGTCTCGAGCCGTCGCCCGAAGCCACCGCCCAGAAAAGTCGTGTGCACGTGAACGTTCTCGCGTGGTAACCCCGTAAGCCGCGCCGCTACCTTCTGCGTCTCGGTCTGATCCTGCGTGCCAACCCACAGCTCGCAGCGATCGGCACGCACGTCGGCTACACAGTTGGGCGGCTCTATCGTGCAGTGGGCCAGATACGGTGTGCGGTAGCGCGCCTCGACGACGCAGTCGGCACCCCGCAAGGTGCGCACGGCAGCGCCGCGCCTTTGCGTAAGTTTGCCGCGCGTTTCGAGGCTCGCGTCGAGCTTCGCATAGATAGCGGCCGTGCCGAGATCCTGCCAGCGCTCCTGAGTCCACCGCGTATCGAGCACGGCGCAGCCTTGCGACGCGGACCAGAAATCCGCTGCAACCACGGCGACACCGCTGTCGATCTCGACGACGTCAACCACGCCGGGCACCGCAAGCGCCTTGCGTCCGTCGAATCTGGCGAGCCGCGCACCGATCATCGGCGC
>JAHEEM010000172.1:0-2165 GCA_024640695.1 Rhodospirillaceae bacterium
AGTCGTGCAGCGCATCCCGAGCTTCCCGCCACTCCGCCAAGCTCAGGGTTGGGAAGGCCAGCATAACTATCAGCGTCTCTCCTCGATTCGCACCCGACAGGGGCTTGGCGCGACTGTTTCTCAGTCCGATCTTAGACCCCGCCAGCCGTCTAGATGTGACTCGCGAGCACTAGCAACGACCCCGTCTGGCAGCCCGGCGTACGCGATCGGCTCTCCTGAGCGTCTATTGCGGCACCGTCAGATAATGAACGCTGAACAGAGCGTCGGCATCACACCAGGCGCGAATCGGCTCGAGCCCCGCGGATCGCGCGAGCGCGGCGAACTCATCCAGGGAGTACTTGTGGGAATATTCGGTCACGATATGCTCGCCGGCACGAAAATCGATGCTGTGCCCGGCGAACCGAGCACGTTGTGCCTTCCGACTGACGAGGCGCATCTCGATTCGTCCCTGCAACTCGTCGTAGACCGCTTTGTGCTGAAAGCCCGACAGATCAAAGTTTGCACCTAGCTCCGAGTTGAGGCGTCGCAGCACATTAAGATTGAATCTCGCTGTGACGCCCGCGCTGTCGTTATAGGCCGCCCGGACGATTCGCGGGTCCTTCTTGAGATCGACGCCGATTAACAGCGCGCCGCCAGGGCCCGCTTCGTGCCGCATGACCTCGAGCAGCGAACGCGCCTCGGGGCGCTCGAAATTACCGATTGTCGATCCCGGAAAGAACACGAGGTTGCGCTCTGGCGCCACCGCATGGGTCGGTAAGTCGAACGGCCGCGTGAAGTCGGCCAAGACAGGCACGACCTGCAGGGTCGGGTAGTCCTTCGCAAGCGAACTGGCCATGCTCGATAGATAGGGCGCGGAGATGTCGACGGGCACGTAGGCGGCAGGCTCTGCCAAGCCATCGAGTAGCTGGCGGATCTTCTGGCTAGACCCGCTGCCAAACTCGATGACGGATACCCGCGGACCGATGAGCGGGGCCATCTCGGGGAGATGGCCGTCCATGATCTTGCGCTCGGTACGGGTCGGATAGTACTCGGGAAGCCGGCAGATCTCCTCGAATAAGCGCAAACCAAAGTCATCATAGAAGTACTTTGGAGAGAGATGTTTTATCGGTGCTGTGAGCCCGGCAAGAATGTTCTCAATTTCCTCGTCGAGGGCCGGATCGGTTTCGTTAGCCCGCACGAGGGCGGCTCGGTTACTGCTCAATAGCTCACTCCGAATTCCAGGATTATTTTGCCAAACGAAAGCCGAGAAACTGCCAGCGATCGTGTGGATAGAAAAAACTGCGGTAGGTAGATCGTAGATGGTCACACTGAGTGACGCATGAGCCGCCGCGGACGACCATCTGGTTACACATGAACTTGCCGTTGTATTCGCCGAGCGAGCCTGCGAGTGGCTTGAATCCGGGATAGGCTTGATAGGCCGACGCCGTCCACTCCCAAACATCACCGAAGAGTTGATTACGCGGCTGATCCGATACGCCCGGTACCGGGTTCAGGTATTCGGATTCCAAAAAGTTACCAACAACGGGACGCGAGTCGGCCGCGACCTCCCACTCAGCCTCGGTCGGCAGCCGGCTACCGGCCCAGCGAGCGAACGCGTCGGCCTCGTAGAGGCTCACATGGGCGACAGGCGCATGTGAGTTTAGCGCTTGCCATCCGGCCAAAGTGAACTCGCGCTCGCAATCCTCGGACCAATAGAGCGGGCCCGTCCAACCGCGCGACTGAATGGCGGTCCAGCCGTCAGATAACCAAACGGCCGGATTCTCGTATCCTCCGTCGCGAACGAACTCGGCGAATTCTGAATTAGTAGTGAGCCGATTCGCGAGCGCATGCTCATCGAGCAATACCGCATGCCGCGGCGTTTCATTGTCGAAACAGAACGCGCTCGACGCCGCGCCGATCTCGAACTGCCCGCCCGCCATCGACTCGAAGCTCAGCGGCGCAGCCGTGGCAGCTATGTGCGTCAACGGCGGGCGATAGGCGGGATAGAGGGGGTTGCTGAAGAAGACGTGCTTGATGTCGGTGAGCATCAGCTCTTGGTGCTGCTGCTCGTGATGAAGTCCGAGCATGACCAGAAAAGCGAGCTTCTCGTCATCGTCGCGCCTGGCGAGCGTCTCCATCATACGATCGTCGACGTACTCGCGGTAGGCGTGAATCTGTGCGACTGT
>JAHEEM010000172.1:2175-6840 GCA_024640695.1 Rhodospirillaceae bacterium
ACTGTCGGTCGGCTGAGCAGCCCGCGGTGAGGCCGGCTCTGCATTGGGCCAACTGTCTGGTAATAGGAATTGAATAGAAAATGGAACCGCTCGTCGAAGGGCCGATATCGCTCGGCGCGCGATGCGAGGCAGAATTGCTCGAAGAACCACGTGGTATGACCGAGATGCCACTTCGTCGGGCTGACCTCAGGAATCGTTTGAACGACATGATCCTCAATCGCAAGCGGCGCCGTGAGCTCGAGGCTCAAGGCGCGAATGCGCTGGTAGCGGTCGACGAGCGATTCCGCCGCCGGCGGGCTGTTTTCGAGTAGAGCTGAGACCATGGGAGCGTTGACGGGCGTCGCGCCGACATCTTAGTTGGATACTGGTTGATCCAAATAGAGGGTATCGAGCGAGGCGCTGAGTGTCAAAAAGCCCTCCAGTTGCTTCCATTCAAGGTCTTCCAGACCGGCCCCTAGCCCGCTGCACGCGCCCCAGGCGTAGAGTCTGCGCCGCCCCGCGAACGCGCCTGCGCCCAAAGAAGGCGGCATGCGACTGGCCATCGCCGCCTCCGAACGGCGACAATTAGCAACCTAGAGACAACTTAAGCAACCGAGGGAGCGCTCGAGAGAAATGCACGAGTTCGACGTAGTCATCGTGGGCGGAGGCAACGCCGCCCTATGTGCCGCGCTTGCGGCGGAGGAAAACGACGCCAAGGTGCTCGTGCTCGAGTGCGCGCCCGAGGATGAGAGCGGCGGCAACAGCCGTTTCACGGCCGGCGCGATCCGCTTCGCGTACGACGGCGTCGATGACCTCAAGACCCTGATGCCGGACTTGAGCGAAGGCGACATCGCGATGACGGACTTCGGCACATACAGTGAAAACCAGTTCTTCGATGACATGTACCGCGTTACGCAATACCGTTGTGATCCGGATCTCGTCGAGCTGCTCGTGCGCCGCTCCAAAGAGACGATGTTCTGGATGCGCGACAAGGGCGTGCGCTTCATCCCGATCTACGGCCGCCAGGCATTCAAGATCGACGGCAGGTTCAAGTTCTGGGGCGGCCTCACGGTCGAGTCGATCGGCGGCGGTCCCGGCCTCGTCGACAGCCTGACGCAGGGCTGCAAGCGTCGCGGCATCACGATCAGCTACGACAGCCGCGTTACGGCACTGCAGACCGACGGTCGGAACGTCACGGGTGTTGTCATGCGCCGTGCCGCCGGCGCGCCGGAAACCATTGCTGCGAAAGCCGTCGTGCTCGCGTCAGGCGGCTTCGAGGCTAACCCCGAGTGGCGCACGCGCTATCTCGGCCCCGGCTGGGAGATCGCCAAGGTCAGGGGCACGCGCTTCAATACCGGCGACGGCATCCGTATGGCGCTGGATATTGGCGCGGCATCCTATGGCAACTGGTCGGGCTGCCACGCCGTCGGCTGGGATCAGAACGCGCCCGAGTTCGGCGACCTCGCCGTCGGTGACCAGTTTCAGAAGCACTCTTACCCGTTCGGCATCATGGTCAATGCCAATGGCAAGCGCTTCGTCGATGAGGGTGCGGACTTTCGCAACTACACGTACGCGAAGTACGGCGCAGAGATCATGAAGCAACCAAATTACTTCGCCTGGCAGATCTTCGATTCGAAAGTCACCTCGCTGCTGCGCGATGAGTACCGAATTCGCCAGATCACGAAGGAAACGGCAAATACCATCGAGGAGCTGGCTGCGAAGCTCGACGGTGTCAACGCTGAGGCCTGCATCGAGGAAATCCGTGCATACAACGCCGCCGTCCAAGCAGACATCCCCTTCAATCCCAACGTCAAGGACGGCCGCCGCACCAAGGGGCTCGCGATCGACAAGACGAACTGGGCCAGCGCGCTCGACACGCCACCGTTCGAGGCGTATGCGGTGACCTGCGGGGTCACGTTCACGTTTGGAGGTTTGCGCGTCGACACTGACGCACGCGTGCTCGACAAGGACCTGCGGGCGATCCCGGGGCTTTACGCGGCCGGCGAGCTCGTTGGCGGCATCTTCTACCACAACTATCCCGGCGGCACGGGCCTTATGTCCGGTGCGGTTTTCGGTAAGATAGCGGGGACCTCCGCGGGCAAAGTGAGCGTATGATCGACCGTAGGCAATTCGTCTCCTCGAGCATCGCTGGCCTCACCGCCGCGGCGCTGGGGCCGGGACGCGCCGAGGCTGCCGACTTTGCGGGCCGTATCATCGAGTTCGTGATTCCGTTCAAGGAAGGCGGCGGCTCCGATACCTGGGGCCGCTTCAACGCGCCGTTCCTGTCGCGCTACCTGCCCGGCCAGCCGACAGTCGTCGTGCGTAACGTCCCCGGCGGCAACTCGATCGCCGGCGCGAATCGTTATGCGGCCCGCGCGCGGCCGGACGGGCTGTCCGTGCTTGGCACCTCGGCCTCGACACAGTTCCCGTTTCTCATGGACGACCCACGCGTGGATTACGACTATAAAGACTGGCGTGTGCTCATGGCCTACGGCACCGGTGGCGTCTGCTATGTCTCTTCAGACCTCGGCATCCGCGATAGCTCCGAGCTCGCGAACTTAGGCGACCGCGAGATGCTTTACGGCAGCCAGGGGCCCACCTCGTTGGATCTAGTGCCTGTGCTCGGTTTCGAGCTGTTAGGTATCAACGTGCGGCCGATCTTCGGCATGAGCGGCCGTGGCGCCGGACGGCTCGCATTCGAGCGCCGCGAGACCCAGATCGATTATCAAACCTCGACGGCGTACTTGCGCAACGTCGTGCCGCTCGTCGAGGCGGGCGATGCGGTGGCGCTTTTCTCGTGGGGCGCGCTCGACGAGGACGGGCGCCTCGTGCGCGACCCGACCTTCCCTGATCTGCCGCACTTCGGCGAAGCCTATGAGCTCGTGCACGGACGGCCGCCGAGCGGTATCGGCTGGGAAAGCTGGTTCGCATTCTTCACGGCCGGGTTTCCCGCGCAGAAGCTGCTCGTCGCGCCGCGCGAGACGCCCGACGACATCGTCATGGCCTACCAGCATGCCGTCGAGACGATGAAGCAGGATCCGGACTACATTACACGCAAGCTCGCCGCGCTCGGCACCTACGACCAGGTCACGGGCCGCGCCGCGCAAACGATGTACGAGCTCGCTACAAACGTGCCGCTGGAAGCGCGAACCTGGGTCAAAGACTGGCTCAGGCGGGAGTTCCGGGTCAATCTCGAGACCTGAGATCTGAGGCCTGACATTGAGCGAAGTCCTCCTTCAGGCGCTCATCGGCCTCGCGACTGTCGATCACATCGCGCATCTGGCTCTCGGCGTCGGGCTGGGTCTAGCCGTCGGCGCATTTCCGGGCCTCGGGGGCATCGTCGGGCTTTCGATGGTCATGCCTTTTCTATATGGCATGGACACGATCTCGGCGCTCGCCACGCTCGTCGGCCTCGTCGCCGTAATCCCGACCTCCGATACGTTTACCTCAGTGCTCATGGGCATACCAGGGTCGAGCGCGAGTCAGGCGACCGTGCTCGATGGTTTTCCGCTCGCTCAGCAAGGCCAGGCCGCGCGTGCGCTCTCAGCAGCGTTCTGCGCCAGCTTATTCGGCGGCCTTGTCGGCGCGCTGATCCTGACTCTGTTCGTGCAAATCGCCCGACCGCTGATCCTGACCTTCGGCTCTGCCGAGCTCTTCATGCTCGCCCTGTTCGGCCTATCGATGGTAGGCGTGCTGTCAGGCCGCAGTCTCATCAAGGGCCTTGCGGCCTGCGCGATCGGCCTCGTGGCGGGCTCCATCGGTGGCGCGCCTGCAACCGGAGAGTTCCGGCTGACATTTGGCATCGATTACTTCTACGACGGGCTCCCGCTCGTGATCGTCGGCATCGGGCTGTTCGCATTTCCGGAGATCGTCGATCTTCTGCGCAGAGACCGGCCGATCGCAGCCGGCGGCGAGCTCAAGGGCAGCTGGCTCGAAGGTTTCCGCGACGTGCTGCGCCACTGGGGGTTATGCCTGCGCTGCGCGAGCCTCGGCACGCTGATCGGCGCGATACCGGGTCTCGGCGGCACGGTCGTCGATTGGATCGCTTATGGCCACGTCGTACAGACGGCGAAGGACAAATCACGCTTCGGTAAGGGCGACATTCGCGGCGTGCTTGCCCCGGAGTCGGCGAATAACGCCAAGGAAGGCGGTGGCCTCGTACCGACGCTGCTGTTCGGAATCCCGGGCTCGGGTGCAATGGCAGTGTTCCTCGGCGGGCTCGTGCTGCTCGGCATCGAGGCGGGACCCGCAATGGTGTCGAGCGATCTCGAGCTCACCTACACGATCATCTGGTCGCTCGCGCTTGCCAACGTGCTCGGCGCCGGCAGCTGCATTCTGCTCGCAAAGCCGATCGCGCGACTCACGACGGTCCCGTTCAATCTGCTCGCGCCGTTCATGATCATGGTCGTCAGCTTCGCGGCGTTTCAGGCGACACGCGATCTCATGGATCTCGTCGTGCTGTTCGGTATCGGCTTGATCGGCATCTCGCTCAAACGCTTTGGCTGGTCGCGGCCGGCCTTCCTGATCGGGTTCGTGCTCGCGCCGCAAGCCGAGGGCTACTTGAATCTCGCCGTGCAGTTTTACGGCTGGCAGATGTTCGCGCGACCGGGCGTGCTGATCATTCTTGCCATCGCCGCGGTATCAGTCTGGCTCGGAATGCGCGGCGGCATCACCGATACAGAGCCC
>JAHEEM010000173.1 GCA_024640695.1 Rhodospirillaceae bacterium
GCTGGTGGCGCGAACCATGTTGGCCCGCGATGGTGCGGACACCGCGCTGCTCGAGGCAAAGCTGACGACGTCCGAATTCTATGCGGAGCATTTCATGCCGCGAATCGCAGCCTATACCGCTACGGTGCTGGCGGGGAGCCGCAATGTCGTGGGTTTGTCCGCCGAGCAGCTCGCGCGTTAGACCCGCGCGGGCTTCAGCGAAGCAAATTTAAAGTGAACCGGACCCGGACATCGGGGCCGATCCATGTCGTGTCGGCCCACTCTACCTGGCCGACTCCGCAGCACAGTCGCGGGACGACGAATTTGCCAGTCAGCCGTGCATGCGCTCCGTCGGTCACGAAGTTGAGCGGCGCGAGCCGATGAGACCGGCCACGCCCCAGTGCAGTAACTGCGCGCTGAGGCTGTAGCCGGTCGTTATGTTTCTGAGCGTCACTGCTCAGGGTCTAATTTGGAGCCTAGTACCAGCCCTCGAGTACCCGTACATCGACGCCGCTATCTGTGCCCACGAGCGCGGCAAATTTCTGCACGTCGCTGCCGCGGTAGTGGTACGGATAGACGATGCCAGGGCGAAATTCCCGCACGGCGCTCGCGGCCTGTTCTTCCGTCATCGTGTACGGCAAATTGAAGCAGATGAATGCGACATCGATATCCTCGAGCGCGCGCATCTCTGGAACGTCCTCCGTGTCGCCGCTGATATAGATGCGGCGTCCGCCGAGGGTGACGATATAGCCGTTGCCGCGGCCCTTGGCGTGATAGTCCAGGCGCTCTTGCGTGAGGTTGTACATCGGTACCGCTTCGATGTTGATGCCCATGGCTGTTTGGCGCTGACCGTTGCCAAGCACCGTCGTGCGGGCTTGCAGCGGAGCGGGCAGCTGTTCGGCGACTGCCGCTGGCGCGATGATCATCGTGTCAGCCTGTGCAACATTCTGCAGCGTGTCGGCGTTCAGATGGTCGCCATGAACGTCGGTGATCAGGATGAGATCCGGCGGCGGCAGGTCGCCGAGGCTATCGCCGACGGGGTCCACGTAGATCGTGCGACCGTTCCATCCCATCACGAAGGTGGCGTGGCCGGCTGCATGCACGATCAGGTCGCCGTTGTCGGTGGCGATATGATCGCCCATCAGCGGCTGGCCGAAAGCGGAAGTCGCCGATAAAGCTGCCGTGGCTAGAAAGGCCAGCGCAGCTTGCAGCGGGCAGATTGGCCGTCGAGATTTCAGGCTCATGTGGTTTGTCTCCTCGATCGAAGGGAAAGCCGGCAATGATTTTCGGTGTAGATTCAGGTCGGGTGCGCAGCCGGCCAAATTGGACCCGGACGAGCGCAGAATGTTGCGGTAAGTCGCACTGTCGTGCAACCGGGATCGCCGCAGCCCGGATCGCCGCTAATTGGGTGGCTTTGTTGCCGCTGGCGACTGGGCCGACTAGACTCCTGCGGTTCTGGCTGGGCGGTTTTTTGCCGCCCGCATGGCGCAGCCCACAGGCGTAGAGGAAGAAAAATTCACAACCCAGCTGCAAATCCATGGGCCGCATGAACCGACTCGTCGTCGCCGTGCTAGGCCTCGCAGTGATGGGTGTTATTGCGGCGCTCGTTTGGTGGCGCGGCGGTGTGTCGTCTGGCGGTAGGGCGGAGCTGGAGCGCGGCGAGCAACTCGCCGCAAACTACTGTGGGCTCTGCCATATTCAGCCGCAGCCGGAGATTCTGCCGAAGCGCAGTTGGGAGGCCGCGCTCGGTTACATGGGTTACTGGCTGGGTATGCAGGATCTAAGCTTCTTGGACGATCACCCGGAGTTCGCGCGTAACAACGTCGAGTCCAGGCATGAGGTTCTGTTGCGGGAGAATGTGTTTCCGAGCGCGCCGATCCTGACCGAAGCCGACTGGGCGGCGTTGCGAAACTACTATGTGGCAACCGCGCCGATGGACGCTATCGCTCAGATCGGTAAGCCCGCGGTGGAGTGGGACTTGACGCGATTCGACGTGTTTCGAACCAGCTACCGCCCAACCCCCGTTGCTGTAACGACCCTGGTAGAGATTCGCGAGCGTGGTCAGGAGGTTTATCTTGGCGATAGTGTCGGCCAGACATTGACCGTGCTCGGCGCGGATGGTCGCGTCAAAGCTGGTCCGCGGCGATTTCGTCCGGAGATCACACCCGTCGATCTGGAGTTCGTTGGAGACACGGCTTTAATCGGGTCGATCGGTGATTTGATGTCGACGCAGCCGCCGGAGGCGCGTTTGGCCCATATTGCCGCAATCGATCTCGTGAATGACGGCATCAACAATGCCACCTCACGTGTCGTGCTCGACAAGCTGATTCGCATGGCCGACATGAAACCGGTCGACCTCAATCGTGATGGCCAGCTCGATTTTATTGTCTGTGGCTTCGGTGCGATCGCCGGGAGTGTGTCATTGTATGAATCTCAGCCGGATGGCAGTTACGCCGAGCGCGTGCTGCTGAATCAGCCCGGTGCCGTGAAGGCGGAGGTTCACGATTTTAACGGTGATGGACTCGAAGATATCGTCGTGCTCGTCGCCGATGCCCGCGAGGGGTTGCACATTCTCGAGAATCTCGGCACGGGCGAGTTTGTAGATCACACGATTTTCCAGACGCAGCCAGCCTACGGGCATACCTTTCTCGAGCTGCACGATTTCGACGCCGACGGACGCATGGACGTGCTTGTCGTCAACGGTGACAACGTCGATTCGGATCCTTACAACACCCGCAAGAACTATCACGGCATTCGGATTTACCTGAATCGGGGTGACTACGACTTCGAGCAGGCATTTTTCTATCCGATGTACGGCGCCTTCATCGCGAAGGCTGCAGACTTTGACGCCGATGGTGATCTTGATATTGCCGCGATCGCGTTTTATCCCGATTACTCGTCGGAGCGCCCCGAGGCCTTTGCCTATTTGCAGAACGAGGGTGGCCTGGAGTTCAGCGCGCATACCAGCGAGGAGGTCAATCGAGGCCGCTGGATGACGATGGACGTTGGCGATATCGATGGCGATGAGGATGTGGACGTGGTGCTTGGGGGCGGTTACATCCCGGTCGGCATGTTTGCCTATATGGACGTGTTCGATGAGCTCGCCCGAACGAGTCCGCCGGCGCTGATCCTCAAGAACACGCTGCATTAACCCGCGCTCGGCTTTGAAGCCGAGCGCGCGTGCCGGCGCACGCTAGTCCGGTAGCGCGAACACGATCAGCTGCTGCGCGTCGTCCGGGCTGGGGTCGTCCAATGCCGAGGCAGCCGCAGCCACGACCGCGACATACTGTCGGCCATCGCGTCCTTGGTAAGTTATCGGCACGGCGAATGCGCTCATCGGCAATCGGGTCTCCCAGAGCTCATCGCCCGTGCGCGAGTCAAATGCCCGGAACCGGCGGTCGTTGGTCGCACCAATGAATACAAGGCCACCCGCGGTCGTGATTGGCCCGCCCATGCCAAGCCGGCCCGTGCGCTGCTTGTCGGCCGGCAGCTCCTCGGTAATGCCCAGCGGTACCCGCCATGCGATCTCGCCCGTGGCCACATCGATGGCGACGAGGTCGGCCCAGGGTGGCTTATTGCAGGGCCATGCGCGCTCGCCGCCACTCGTCGCGCTGCCGGCCGAGCCCGGTTTCGCCTCGTTCCACCAGAACCGCGCGAGGCGCCCGTGGATGCTATTGCGAATGTAAGCGCCAGGAATCTCAGGGTACGGTTCCAGCCAGCCGAAGCTGCCCTCGTTCAGTGTGTTGACGAAGACGTAGCCGAGCTCAGGGTCGGCCGCAACGCCGCCCCAGTTCGCACCACCGATCGAGCCCGGAAATACGATCGTTGAGGATGCGTCGCTGCCGGGGGCGCGATAGCCGTAGGGCGTGTAGGGACCCGCGTTGGCGAAGCCGCCGCTTTGCTCATAGACGGCTCGACAAAAAGCCGCGTGCTCGGGGTTGGTGTCCTCGGCCGTGACGATGTCGCTTGGATCGAAGTCGACTTTTGCGATCGGCGGCGGCTTGACTGGTATCGGCTGCGTCGGCGAGCTGCGTTCGCCGGGAACGTCGCTCGCCGGCACGCGCCGCTCCTCGATGCCGAACACAGGTGTTCCGGTCGCACGGTTTAAGATATACATGTAGCCGGTCTTGCCTGCCAGCGCGAGCACTGGAACGGTCTCGTCGCCGATCTCGACATCGAGCAGGGCTGGCGGCGCCGGCAGGTCGAAGTCCCAAAGATCATGATGCACGGTCTGGAAATGCCAGCGGCGCTCCCCCGTGGCAACGTCGAGGGCAACAATCGAATTGCCGAACAGATTGTCGCCAAGCCGGTCGCCGCCGAAGTAGTCGTAGGGTCCGGGGCTCTCGAACGCCGTATACAGCAGGCCGAGCTCGGGATCGAGCGTCATCGAGAACGCCCAATGAAACAGATTCGGATGATTCCGCCAGGCGTCGTCGAGCCAGGTTTCGTGGCCGACTTCGCCCGGCTCGGGGACGGACAGAAACTCCCACACTTGCGAGCCCGTTCGCGCGTCGAACGCGCGCACGCCGCCGGGTGGCCCGTCGGAGCCGACGATCAGCAGATTGCCGTAGACGAGCGGTGCGGAATGGTATTGCGCCGGCATCACCGCAGTGAAGGTCTCGCCGTTCACTGGGCTCAGCGCGATCAGGCGGTACGCGGAGGTCACGTAGATCCGGTAGGGGACGTTGCCGTCCCCGGGCCAATAGGCCAGGCCGCGGCGTGAAGGAGCACCGTCGGGAATCTCGACGCGCCAAAGTACACGGCCACTGTCGGAAGCGAGCGCAGCGATATGATCGGCGCCGGCGACGTACATGACGCCGTCGACGACCAGGGGCGTGAACTCCGAACCGCCGCCCAGATCACCGGTCGTCACGTTCCGGCCAAGTGGATACGACCACACCTGTTCGAGATTCCGAACATTGTCGCGATTGATTTGCGTGAGCGGCGAATAACGTGTGCCGGCCAGATCTCGGTTGTAAGTCGGCCAGTCCGCCGCGCGCCAGCGGCTGGCCGCCGGGGCGGACTGGGCGCCGCTGGGTGGTGGCACGCTAAGCGCTACGCCTAGGCATAGCGCTGCGGCCAAACAGCGGGGTCGCAGTCGTTGCGGGAAGCTGGCGGGCAATCGCAGTTGTCGCGGCATTGCGGGCATCCTACCTGATCGGACGAGCGCAGGCAGCCAAGCGCAGCGTTTCAGTTGCGCGGCAACAGTTCGGTGCGAATCGTGAGCCGCAAGCGGGTGCCCAAGTCAGGAAATCCAATGGCGTCCTCAAAGCGCTCGTCCGTGAGATTGTCGAGCGCAATTTGCAGTGATGTCGAACCGCTCAAGCGCCAGTGCAGACTGGCATCGGTACGCGAGTAGCTCGGCAGCATCTGCTCGCCGGTCGGAATCGACGCGTCGAGCCGCTTGCCGACGTAACGCCAGCCGGCGTAGAGGGTCACGGACTGACTGGGGCTCCACTCGAGTCCGAAGCCGCCGCGCTGCTCGGGGCGCTGACGCAGGCTCTGGGTGCTCCCCAGCACGTCGATATCGACCCAGGTGCCGTGGCCGAGCAGGCTGATGCGCTCGTTCAGGCGGTAGCGCAAGCCGATCTCAAGCCCGTCGGTGTCGACCTGATCGCGGTTCACGCTCCTGAACTGTTCGAAATCGAAGTCGATGAGATTCTTGAACCGTTGCCAGAATGCGGTTACGTGCATCTGCAGACGGTCGCCGGCGCGGCCGATATCGGCGCCGACCTCCCAGCTCGACACGGTCTCCGATTGCAGCGCCGGATTGCCAACCAGCGGATCCCCGAGGGAGAACAGGCTCGGCAGCTTGAATCCTTGCGCCAAGCTCATTCGCAGCCGAGTTGTTCCGTCGTCGGTTGCGTACGTCAGGCTGAGCTTGCGCGTGGTCTCGGAGGCTGCGGCATCGTTAGCGTCGTAGCGCAACGCCGCATCGAGGTTCAGCGACCGCGTGAGCGCGTAAGCCACCTCGCCGAAGACGGCTAGATTGTCCCGCGCGAGCGAGTAAGCGGTTGGGATGACGATTCCGGGCGCGAGGCTCAGCGAGCCGCTGCTAACGCCATCCTGGCGGTCAACGCCAATGCCGATCACTGAGTTGAGCCGTGCATCGATCCTGGTGCTCAAGAAAGCGCTTACGGTCTGGCGCGAAAACTCGGTGGCGGCTTCGGTTGCTGGGATCGCACCGCCGATGCCTGGGGCGACTCCCGGCGAGAGTACGTTCTCGTCGTGCTCGAACGCGGCTGCGCGGATGCTCAGGCTCGTTTGGGTAGACGCCGCACGGCGCCAGGCGACAGCGAACGAGTCATCGGTTGTCTTGCGACGATCCTGTTGTCTGAGTACCGCTAGACGCGGTCCGCCGCTGCTGTCCGGGAAAGCGTGTAGGTCAGCCTCACTGTGCCGACCGCGTACGCTGAGTAACCCATCACGGTCTCCGAGTAAATCGAGACTGCCGCTCACGGTGCTGCTGCGGTAGCCCGCGGTAGAGTCGCTGCGCCCGTCGCGGACCGTGCCGACATTGACCATGAATCGCCCGTCGCCTGATATCGGTCCGCCGACGCGAGCGCTAGCGCGTGTAAGCTCCTGGGTACCGATCGCGGCCGAAGCCTGGCCCGCGAGCAGATCGTCCGGTCTGTAGGTGTTGATATTCACGATGCCGCTCAGGGCGTCGGAGCCATACACCGACGATAACGGGCCCCGCAGAATTTCGATGCTCTCAATCTCGTCGACATTGATCGTCGAGAAGTCGAATGAGCCACCGCGGGTATTGGTTGGGTCGTTCATCTGGATGCCGTCTACGAGCACCGCCGTGAAGTTCGGCTCACCTCCGCGCAAGAGGATCTCTCCGACGCT
>JAHEEM010000174.1:0-677 GCA_024640695.1 Rhodospirillaceae bacterium
GGCATGATTACGGCAAAGGATTTTCAGAAAGCGACTGACTTTCCGTTAGCATGCAAGGACTCGCTCGGCGCGCTGCGCGTTGGAGCTGCGGTCGGCACCGGTGCCGATACGCCGGATCGAGTTGCCGCTCTGATCGAGGCGGGTGTCGACGTCGTAGTGGTTGACACGGCTCACGGTCACTCACGCGGGGTCATCGATCGCGTCAAGGAGATCAAGCGCAAGCATCCGGACCTGCAGCTCATTGCGGGCAACATCGCAACGCGCGAGGCAGCGTTGGCGCTCGTTGAGGCGGGCGTCGATTCCGTCAAGGTCGGCATCGGGCCTGGCACGATATGCACGACGCGCATCGTCAGCGGCGTTGGGGTTCCGCAGATCACGGCAGTTGCGGAAGTCGCTGCCGCGCTTGCTGATACCGATGTGCCGGTCATTTCCGACGGCGGTATCCGCTACTCTGGCGATATCGCTAAAGCAATCGCGGCGGGCGCGCATTGCACTATGATTGGAAGCCTTTTTGCCGGTACTGAGGAGTCGCCCGGTGCCGTAGAGCTCTTTCAGGGCCGTTCCTACAAGTCGTACCGCGGCATGGGATCGCTCGGCGCGATGATGCAGCGGCACGGCTCCTCAGATCGCTACTTCCAGGATGCGAGCGAGGAGCTCGAGAAGCTCGTTCCGGAGGG
>JAHEEM010000174.1:687-6816 GCA_024640695.1 Rhodospirillaceae bacterium
CACTTGTAACGATCGTGCAGCAACTCGTCGGCGGCGTGCGCGCGGCGATGGGTTACACCGGCAGCCATACCATCGCCGAGCTGCGTACTCGGCCGAGTTTCGTTCGGGTTACGGGTGCCGGGCGTCGCGAGAGCCACGTTCACGACGTCACGATTACGAAGGAACCGCCCAATTACCGCTCGGAGTGACAAGGAGCTCTCCGAAACAGTCGCGCCACCGCTCTCGCATGAGGGCCGCGCGCCCGATGCCGCCCGTATTCTGATACTCGACTACGGCAGCCAATACACGCAGCTCATCGCCCGCCGGGTTCGCGAAGCAGGCGTTTATAGCGAGATTCGCCCGCACGATCTGTCGGCGTCGGAAACAGCCGCCTTCGGCGCGTCGGGCGTTATTCTGTCCGGCGGCCCGGAGTCCGTCTTCGCCGAGCGTGCGCCCGCGGTCAGCGATGCGGTCATTGGTTTGGGCGTGCCCATCCTGGGCATCTGCTATGGCATGCAGGCGCTGGCTGCGAAGCTCGGCGGCAGCGTGCAGCCGGCCGAGCACCGCGAGTACGGTTACGCTGAGGTTATGGTGCCCGTCGACAGCCCACTGCTCGGCGGGCTAGTGCCGAACGGTGCCCCGTTGCGCGTCTGGATGAGTCACGGCGATCGCGTCGAGAAGCTGCCAGCCGGATTCCTGCCGATCGCAGCGTCGGCCAATGCGCCGCTGGCAGGAATGTCCGACCCGAACAGGCACTACTACGGGCTTCAGTTTCATCCGGAAGTGACCCATACGGACCATGGTCAGGCGATCATCGAGCGCTTCGTCCACGACATCTGTGGCTGTGGCAGCGACTGGACTTCGCACAACATTATTAAAGAGCATATCGAGCGCGTGCGTGCCGAGGTCGGTGATGGGCAAGTGCTTCTCGGCCTGTCCGGTGGCGTGGACTCATCGGTTGTCGCCGCGCTGCTACACGAAGCCATCGGCGATCAGCTCGTCTGCGTCTTCGTCGATAACGGTTTGCTGCGCCTCAATGAGGGCGACCAGGTCATGGCCGTGTTTCAGGAGCACCTCGGTGTCAATGTGATCAGGGTCAATGCGGAAGCAGAGTTCCTCGACGCTCTCGCGGGTGTCAGCGACCCGGAAGAGAAGCGCAAAGTCATCGGCCGAAAATTTATCGACGTGTTCGAGCGCGAGGCGACCCGGCTCGATGGCATCCGTTGGCTCGCCCAGGGCACGATTTATCCCGATGTCATCGAATCGGCGGGTGCATCGACGGGCAAAGCCCACGTGATCAAGTCGCATCACAATGTCGGCGGCTTGCCGGCGACAATGCGCCTGAAGCTCATCGAGCCGCTGCGCGATCTGTTCAAGGACGAGGTTCGCAAGATCGGGGTCGAGCTCGGCCTATCCAAGGAGCTCGTCGGCCGGCACCCGTTTCCGGGGCCCGGCCTCGGCGTGCGGATACTCGGCGAGGTCAAGAAGGAATTCGCCGACATCCTGCGCAAGGCCGATGACATCTTCATCAGCGAGCTGCGAAAGTATCAGCTCTACGATCAAGTCAGTCAGGCATTCGCGGTTTTTTTGCCGGTCAAGTCTGTCGGCGTCATGGGGGACGGCCGTTCCTACGAGTATGTCGTCGCGCTCCGCGCGGTCGAGACGGTAGATTTCATGACCGCGCACTGGGCGCATTTGCCTTACGATCTGCTGGATCACGTATCCCGCCGCATCATCAACGAGATCGCAGGCATCTCGCGTGTGACCTACGACATCTCCGGCAAGCCGCCGGCGACGATCGAGTGGGAGTAGCCGGCAACCACGGTTTCTCGGCTGGATCCTGGCGAGCACATGTGGCTGTCTGACGAGGACTATATGCGCCGCGCGCTGGCCTGCGCGCGGCAGGTCGCGGAGCAGGGCGAGGTCCCGGTCGGTGCCGTGCTCGTCGATGCGGACGGTGCCGTGCTGGCCGAAGCGGGTAATGCGCCGATTGGGCGCCATGACCCGACAGCGCACGCCGAGGTTTGCGTGCTCAGGGACGCCGGCCGCAAGCTCGCCAACTACCGCCTACCGGGCACGACCTTGTACGTCACGCTCGAGCCTTGCCCGATGTGCGCAGGCGCCCTCGTGCATGCACGCGTCAAGCGAATTGTCTATGCCGCAGGGGACCCCCGCGTCGGCGCCTGCGGTAGCGCGTTCGATCTGACCGGCAGCTCTGCGCTGAATCATCGTATCGAGGTGGTCGGAGGGGTTTGCGAGGAGGAAAGCGCTAGCCTATTGAAAGCGTTTTTCGCCGCACGTCGCTGAGCACACGAGCGCTTCTGCTGACGTTGCTCGCAAGCTCGACAGCACTGGCTGGCCGCGTTCGCGCGCCAGCCGCAGCCGGCACCCGAGCACGGGTGGCGGCTAACCGGCCTGTGTCGCGATGTCGGCGCCGGTATCCTGCTCGGGCTCGTCGTCGCTTAGCAGCTCATCGGCGGTGAGCCACAGCAGGATCTCGTAGTAGCGGCGGATATTGTCGGCATAAAGTGCCGCCACGGCGCCGTGCGCAAACCCTCTCGCGACCCGCTCGAACCATTGTGGGTCGCCGAGCAATGGAAGGCGTTGCTTAACCTCATCCCAGGAGTCAGGGCTGCCGCCTTGAATCTCGGTAATGATGCGCGCGTCTTCCAGATGACCGAATCCGATGTTGTACGCGGCCAACGCGAGCAGGGTGCGGTCTGGTTCTGCAATGCGGCCGGGTATCTTCTTGAGGACACGTTTAAGGTAATCGGCGCCGCCGATGATGCTCTGCCGCGGATTGGTGCGGTCCTCAACCCCGACGATTTCGGCCGTGTGCCTAGTCAGCATCATCATGCCGCGCACGCCGGTCGGCGAGACAGCGTCCGGATTCCAGTGCGATTCTTGATAGGCTACGGCTGCGAGTAGCCGCCAGTCGATGCCCGAGCGTGCCGATGCCTCGCGAAAATAGCGCCTGTACGCGGGCAGCCGGCCGTCGAAGTGCCGAACGAAAGCCCGCGAGCCGACGTAATCGAAGTTCTCCGGCTCATCGATGCGGTAGCGATCGATCAGCGCAGTGAGCTCACCACTGGCCTGCAGCTCAGCGAAATATGCCGACACAGCTTCGCGCAGCGAGGTATCCGAGGTCTTCGGCAGGGCCCAGGCGAGCGGGATTTTGGAGCTCAGGCTGAAGCCAACCCGGGCATCTGGGTGGGAATGCTGCAGCATCTCAAAGACGTTGGAATCGACTATCGTATAGTCCAGCTCGCCGGCTGCGACACGGCGGACCAGCTCCTCGACGCCGACTTCGGTGTTCTCGCTCCAATTGAGGGCCGGGAACTGGGAAGCGGTCTTGCGCAACGTCGCGACATAGGCCGATCCGCCGAGAATCTCGATTCGGCCGTTGTAGAGATCCTCGATATCGTAGGGCCGATGCGTGCCGCGCCGATAAATAACCTGTTGCTCGACGCTCTGATACGGGGGGCTGAAGTTGACGAGCGCCTTGCGAGGCTCGGTGATCGTCAATCCCGCCGCAGCGATGTGCGCGCGCCCGGTCTGTACGTCGGGAAAGATCTGCCAGAATTGATCGGCCACGTAGAGCTCGAGCTCGACTCCCAGCCGATCGGCAAAGCCCTTTGCCAGCTCGTAGTCGAGTCCACGGGGCTGGTCGATGCCGTCGTAGTAGGTGGTCGGGCTATTTCTCGTAACCACCTTCAGACCGCCCGAACGCATGATCTGCTCGAGGAGCGATGGCGGGGTCGAGCATGTGGCGAGCGTGAGGCTCAGGACAATGGTTCCGAGAGTGCGTGCCAGAAGATGGCCTCTTGCTGCGTTTGTCGGTGGCGCGATTATAGAAGAAGGTAATTGCATGCGAACCTTTCGACCTGTGCCTTCCAGAGCGTCGCCGTACGTGGGGGGCTGTGAGCACCGCAAAAAATCTTGACTTCTTATGCTCATAGGCCCGATTTCGCATTTGTGACCTAACAGTGCACTGGCGCGCTGCTGGCCAAAACTGAGACGTGAGCAGTTGCAATTTGCGCAGACACGCGTGGGTGTTCTATTGACATAACCCCGCCGCAGCTATCCTTGGGCCGTACTCATGAACCTGCTGGTCTTGCCAGCGCTCGCCAACTGGGTCGGCGCCAGAGCGAGTTCTCCGGAGCCGCAGGTCGGCCTGGCGCTATGATCAGCTTGCCTAAAACCGCGCGGCTTGCGCGTGGGAAGTCAAGCACGGTATTTACGAATTGCCGCGGCGGCGGATCGAGTCAGGATTCAGGTTTAGCTCACTAGAAGGGGACAGCGCGTGATCCATGAAGTCGACGGAGACATCCTGCTATCGGGCGCAGATGCCATCGCGCATGGCGTTGCCGCGAACGATCCGATGAATCAGGGCCTTGCCGCTGCGCTGCACGAGAACTACCCAGCCATGCACAAGGACTTCCACCATTGGTGCCATCTGCACCATCCCAAGCTCGGCAGTGCCTGGCTCTGGAGCGGCGCCGAGGGCGCCCGCGTGATCAACCTCATCACGCAGGAGGGTGGTTACGAGCATGGCAGTCATCCGGGCAAGGCCAGTGTCGGCAGCGTCAACCATGCCTTGCGCGCACTGAAGAAGCTGATCGCCAGCGAAGGGCTCGCATCGGTTGCGTTGCCGCGTCTGGCGACGGGCGTCGGCGGCCTGGACTGGTCCGACGTGCAACCGCTCATCCACAGCCAACTCGCCGATATACCGGCAACCGTGTACGTGTACGCTCAATTCACGCCAGGTAAGCAGGCCGCCGAGCCGGGGGGCTGAGGCCCTATCTGCCTCGGCCCGGCGCGTAAGCCGCGTGTGCGCATCCCTTTTCGTAAGCCAGCGCGGTGCCTCGCGGCCGCCGTTGCCTTAGGCCTGCCGTGCCCGGCCGCTCCCTGGGAGACATTCAGGCTAGCTCCAGCCGAGCTCTTCCAGCCGATCATCGTCGAGCCCGAAGTAATGGGCGATTTCATGGATCAGCGTCTTGGCGATTTCATCACGCAGGACATCCGGCGGCAGATCGAGCGCGAGGTGCTGGCGGCGGAAGATATAGATCACGTCGGGTAGCTCGCCGGCATAGTCTGTGTCGCGCTCGGTTAACGGTAGGCCCACATACAGACCCAGCAGGTCCTGCGCGTCCTCGCCCAGATGCGCATCGGCTTCGTCGACCACGAGCACCTCGATGTTGTCCAATGCGTCGCGCACCCAGTCCGGCAAGCGGCCCATCACTTGTCGGACAACAGCTTCGAATTGACGGTGGTTCATTATTCGGTGCTTGCGTGTCGCGTGGGATGCCCTAGTCCTCCTAGGTGGTGCACGCAGCTACGGGGAAGCCAGGCATCCGTCGATGCAACCGGTCTACTTCTTCTTGTTGTTCTTGTTCTTCTTGAACTTCGGCTTGGCTTCGCGCTTTTTCGGCCGTGACTTGGGTGCCTGCTTACGATCGGGCGCACGCTTGTCGCGGGATTTCTTGGCGGACTCGTCCTGATTCAAACGTGAGATATCGAGTTGTCGGCCGCAGACCCAGACTTTCTTCAGATCCCGAAAGATTTCACGCGGCATGCCTGTGGGCAGGTCGATGAGGCTGAAGTCGTCATTGATCTCGATGTGCCCTATGTGTCGACCGTCGAGGCCTGCTTCATTAGCGATGGCGCCGACAATATTGCCGGGTTGAACGCCATGCGCGCGTCCAACCTCGATGCGGAACCGTTCCTTGTTCTCGTCCGAGTGCGTCGGCGGCCTGTCTCTGCGCGCCGGACGATGATCCCGTTCCTTGTTGGTGCGGGGCGCCGTGCGGCTGGGTGGTGTGTCATCCGGCTTCAGCAATAACGGCTGGTCGCCGATCGAAATCTTGGCCAACGCTGCGGCGATGTCCAGTGCCGGCACGTCGTGTTCCTGCTGGTACTGCTCGACTAGGTTCTGCATGAACGCCAGCTCGCCGGCAGCCAGCGTGTCGCTGATCTTCTGCTTGAACTCTGCGATTCGTTTGTTGTTGACCGTCTCGGTCGAAGGCAGCTCCAAGGGCTCGATCCGCTGCCGCGTCGCCCGTTCGATTGCCCCCAGCATTCGGCGCTCACGCGGTGCCACGAACAGGATCGCATCACCCTGTCGGCCCGCGCGTCCCGTGCGGCCGATAC
>JAHEEM010000175.1 GCA_024640695.1 Rhodospirillaceae bacterium
TCAACGAGAACTTCGTGATCACCGACAATGAGCGCATTCTGCGCGTCTACTACGTGCAACCCCAGCGGCATGCTGCCGGTATGCTGATGGCGTATTTGCCCGAGGAGAAGATTGCCTTCGAGGCGGATCTCTTTGACACGCACGAACCGCCTCCGGCTGAGCCGACGCCTGCGATGCAAAGTTTCTTCAACCAGATTCATCGGATGTCGTTGGATATCGAAACGATTGCACCGTCACACGGCCGGCCTGTGCCGTATTCGGATTTTGTTGAGGCCATGGGCGATGGGGCCAGACTCTGCGAGACCGTGATTGCTGGCGGGGCCCTTGGAATGGTGCCCTGCGAGACCGTGGATCACTAGTCGTTCGTCACGGCTGATGCAGTGGCTGCCTCGGCTGACCATGTGTGTCACGGAGAAAAGTCTGCTCCTCTAATCGGGCGTCAGAGTCGGGCTACTGTCTCGGTGATGGCATTTTTTAGCTGATGTGGCTGCTACAGTCACGCGCCTCTTCGTGGCCGGCGCTGACTGGTAGCCAGCTTGCTGCAGGCATCCGTCGGGCGGTGTGGAGAGCCAGGCGATTGCGCGTGCTTTGACTACTGCAGTCATTGGCTTCGTGGGCGTAGTCTATGACCCATCCTGGCCTGATAGCAGCTGTCCAGACGTTGTCCTAATGGTGAGCTTAAATGGCGGCGCCTTTGTAGGTCAGCGACCAGTGAGTTTCCTGTCGGACGTAGGCGTTAACTCGTGACTACCGGGGTGATGGCTTGTCTGCCGTTCAGAGCCGCGGTTGAGTACAGCGGGATCTGAGCGGGTAAGCGGCGCCACGTTTACGGCATTGTCAGGCGGGTGCGAGTCTGTATGGGCCAAGTAGTTTAAGATTGGCGCCCGCAGACGACAGCTGCCCATAAACCAGCCCCGAATTTACCCAGGAGCAAGCAGTATGGTGAAACCCCAGCCCAAAGCGCCCGAACCGCACGTGCACGGCCCTGATTGTGGTCACGATCACAGCCGTGAGCCGCAGGAGCCGTTCCGGCACGCCGAACCTAAGCGTGGCCGAAACGACCCCTGTTTCTGTGGCAGCGGTAAGAAGTATAAAAAATGCCATGGAGCCAATGGCTGAAGCCTATTACAAATGAGCGCCAACCCAGCTGAGAAAGTCAGCATCTTCGTGGATGTGCAAAACATCTATAACACCTGTCGCCAGACCTATAGCCGCAACTTCGACTACAACAAGTTCTGGGCAAAAGCCACTCGTGGGCGCGAGGTATTTAGTGCGTATGCCTACGCGACAGACCGCGGTGATGAAAAACAGCAGCAGTTCCAGAACATATTGCGCGCCATCGGTTTTACGGTGTTGCTAAAACCGTTTGTGCAGCGTTCTGACGGCTCGAGCAAAGCGGACTGGGATGTTGGCATGGCGCTGGATATCTATGAAATCGCGCCACACTGTGACACGGTGGTGTTGGCTTCTGGCGATGGTGACTTTGAGATTCTTCTGCGGCGTATCGGTGAGCGCTTCAAAACTCGCACAGAGGTTTATGGTGTGTTTCCGTTAACAGCAGCAGCGTTAGTAATAGCAGCGGATAAATTTGTAGCGATTGAAAAGAGTCTGCTGCTGTAACCAAGCCGACATTAGCGTGCTGACGAATTGACTATTTTCACTCCGAAAGATGGAAATTCAGTGTGGCGCGCAGATTAAGACCTTGCTGAAGTAGACGCTAGCCTCGAGGAGGCGAGTGACCCTCGATGTACTGGGTGGTGTCGGCCCACGTCTGCGAATTAGCTTGTCAATACTTTGCGCTATAAAAATCGACAGAGATTCTCGGATAGAAATTTCATCGATCCTGTATCTCATGCAGTTATGAAATAATGATGTTATTGTCGATGACCTCAAGCGAGAGGATAGGCTGACAAATTGACTGCTGCTGACCTACTGGCCGAGGATCTGCTCGAACGCATTCTTGAAAGGCTAGGTTTTTCGCAAGCCCCCGCAGCAGATCTTGCCGGGCTCGAGCAGTTGTATGCTTCGTGGTGCCACTTAGTCCCGTTCGACAATGTCCGCAAGCTGATCCATCTGAGCAACAAGAATCCCGCCGCACTGGCGGGAGATGACGCCACCGATTTTTTCGAAGCCTGGCTCCGGCATGGGACTGGCGGAACCTGTTGGCCGGGCCACGGCGCACTATACAATCTGCTGGGCGTGCTCGGTTTCGATGCCGATCGTGGTGTAGCTACCATGATGGCATCAGCCAGCCTACCGCCGGGTCACGGTACCGTGATCGTCCGGTTCGATGACAAGCGCTATATAGTTGACGCAAGTATTCTCCACGGCCGACCGTTGCGAATTGATGAGGGGGGGAGGTTACCGGCGTGAGCCATCCTGCGTGGGGTGTGTCATGCGAAATGCGGGGTGGGCGCTGGCACATTTGCTGGCGGCCGCTGCACCGCCCTACGGGCTTCGATTGCCGCTTGGAATACTTCTCTACTACTCGTGAGGACTTCCGCAAGCGTCACGAGATGACGCGCGTATGGAGTCCGTTCAACTACTCGGTCACGCTGCGGCGTAACCGGGGCGAAGCCGTGGTGGGCATGGCTTACGGCCAACGCATCGACATTCATCCCGACGGCCGGATCACCGAGACAGCGCTAACACGCGAGGAACAGCTGCGCATGCTGATCGACGATCTGGGTATCAGCGAGGAATTGGCCATGGCCTTACCTCAGGACGTGCCCACGCCACCGCGGCCAGCCGCTTCGAGTAACGGTACGACTTAGAATTGAGATCGAGCCGAAATCGGAGAATCCATGCCAGAAAAAAAGCGGAAATCTTATTCTTACCTATTTAATCAGCCTCCCAAGCTGATGGCGCATCGCTCTTGAGATATTGTTGCCTGCAATGGAGGCATCTATTGTGAGAATGAGAAGTATCGCCTTTTCGCTTATTCCCGCGATGGCAGCGGGGGTTGCTTGCAGTCAATCGCTGGATTCTCAGAACATTAAGATCTACGCGGCAGCGGCTGTCAAAACTTCCCTCACCGCGCTTGCGGCAGAGTACGAAAGGACCACAGGCAGAACGGTTTCTGTAGCTTTCGATTCTGCGGGCGCAACGCAACGGAGTTTCCTGGCCGATCCGGAAGCGGTGCTGCTGATCACGACCCCGGCCCGGATTGAGCAGGCCGAGAGCAACGGCGCCCTTGGGAACGGAACCAGCATTATGCTGGGCACCACTATGGCTGGTGTAGCCGTGCCGCCAGGGGCTGCGAAACCGGATATATCAAGCCCAGAGAAGCTGAAAGCTGCTCTGCTCGCGGCCAGGCGTATCGCCTTTTCGGATCCGTCTCGTGGGGCAACTGTCGGGAATCACTTCATGACGGTGATCCAATCGCTGGGTGTGCAGGAGGAAGTCCTCGCGAAAGCCACGCTTGCCCCAAATGGTATCGAGACCATGCGCCTCGTCCTGGAAGAAGGCGTGGATATCGGAATAACACAAACAGTCGAGATTTTGCAGGCTAACCGTGGCGCTCTGGTAGGACCGTTTCCAAAAGAGTTCGAGCTGGTCACGACATATTCGCTTTGGCATCGCGATAACATCTCTCCGGCTGTCCGAGACTTCGTGGCAATGCTGATTGGCCCCGACGGCCGTGAAAAGCTTGTCGAGGAAGGACTGGTTCTGCCCACCGCAAGGTAATTGCCGCATGCCTCGCCCGAGACGCCCGCAAGACTGCTTTTCGATGAGTTACCGTCTGCAAACAACGTGCTACGGTCGTCGGTGCCCGCAACGCACTGGCGACAACCCGCGGTTTTTGGTGACGGTGAAGGTGTAGATCATGCTCACCAGGCGCGCTATATTGGCTGCCCCGTTAATCGCTGCGTTGCCCCGCCTGTCACACGCTCAGACTGCACTCGATGGCCGAATGCTGCTCGCTATTCATCAAAACACGTCACGCTCGGCGGGCTATCGAGGGTCTCTGGAGGGCTGGGCGCGAGCTGGGATCCGCTATGTCGAGCTCAATGGAGACTTGCTCGACGATTTTCTGGAGACAGACACCCTCGCTTCCGCACGGCGGATCATGACCGATTCCGACTTGACGCCCGTCTCGGCTGGTGTATCACTGCCGGACCTTTGGATTCCAGGTCCCCAGCGCGCGGCATCGCTGGAAGCGTGGCGTAGGCGCTGCGATCAGTTCGTCGAGCTCGGGCTGCAGAAGATCTATGCGCCGTCTGTCACGAGGCGGCCGGTCACAGCTGATGATTTCGCGGCGACTCCCGACGCCATCCGTGAAGTTGGCGAGATTACTAGTGAATACGGCCTGACGGCGATGGTCGAGTTCACTCGGACCTCGACACATCTTGCTACGCTACCGTCGGCCTTGCAGGTGATTCGGGCGGCCGGGCATCCGGGTATCCGGCCGATGCTCGATTTCTTTCACTTCTGGTCAGGCCTCAACAAATTTGAAGATCTGGATCTACTCGAGCCAGGCGAGCTCGCTCACGCGCATTTCCAAGACCTTCTCGCCGGCCCTCGTGAGCTCATTGATAACAACTCGCGGCTGATCCCGGGCGATGGGATAGCGCCGGTCGTACGCATCATTCGCAAGCTTGCAGAGAAAGAATATTCGGGTGCGCTCTCAGTTGAGCTCTTTCGGCAGGATATCGTGAACGCTGATCCGTACGAAGTCGCTGCCAAGATCCGCGAGAAGTGCGAAACGCTAATGCGCGAGGCGGCGGTGTTTTAAAAATAGGCCGGACTTTTACCGACAGCCGACGTATACGCGCTCTGAATGCAAATGCGAGTGTCGCCTGAGATGGACATGAGCGTGGGAGATTGAGAGCCACGGCGGTAATCCGCCTACGTGAACGGCAGGCCGGCAGAGTGCATACTACTGCCGTAAGAACAATAAGTAGTCTGGGAGGGGGAGTGTGGTCAGAGCGAAGATTTGTTCAATCATTGCGACCGTGGCGGTTGGCGCAGCGGTTTTACTGTCCGTGGAGGCTGCGCATGCGCAGTCTTGGGGGCCTCGAAGCCTAGAGGAGCTCAAGGCGGAGACATTAAAGCGCGCTCGCGACGGCTGGCGCGGCGTGAAGTACGAAGATGCGGAGCGAGCCGTCGCTGCGCTCGACTCTCTGGAGCGCGATGTCTGGGCCGCGGCCTGGACCGTGATCGGCGACGAGTATATGAGCCGCGCGAGAGCGCTCGAGCCCTCCGATCCCGATGCGGCGCGCGAGGCCTATCGCCTAGCGTGGCGTTATTTCAACACGGGCCGCTGGCCTACGGAGAAACATTCACCGGGCAAGCAACTGGCCTACGACAAAGGGCTCGAGGCGTTTGCGCAGTATGGCCGGCTGATTGATCCGCCACTGGAGACCGTTCGAATTCCGTTCGAGGGCTCGGAGCTGGTCGCGTATCTGCGCGTGCCAGAAAGCAGCACGCCCGTGCCGGTCATTATCGGTATTAATGGGCTCGACTCGCGCAAGGAGGATGTTGCCGCGGGCGCTGACCGTTACTTGGACGATGGCATTGCGCTCTTCACCTTAGACATGCCGGGTACGGGCCAGGCGCCGATCCTCGCTGACGTCGGCTCCGAGCGGATGTTCTCGACCGCCCTGGATTACATCGCAACGCGATCCGATCTCGATGCTTCCCGCGTCGTCGTATACGGACGAAGCTGGAGCAGCTACTGGACGGCTGTGCTCGCCTATGTCGAGCGGGAGCGTCTCAAGGGGGTTGTGCTTCCCAGCCCGAGCGCCCATGACTATTTTCAGCCGGAGTGGCAAAGGGAAGCTGTTCTGACGCCCGAGTACTTGTTCGATCTCTTTCCGGCGCGCGCCGCTATCTATGGTGTTGATACTATGGACGATTTTCTCGCGTACGGGCCGCGCTTGTCGTTGATACAGAGAGGTCTTATCGACCAGCCCTCGGCGCCGATGCTGCTGATCAACGGCGAGCTCGATTCACAGATTCCGATAAGCGACCTCTATTTGCTCATGAAGCACGGAGTTCCTAAGACCGCATGGGTAAACCCCGTGGGCAACCACGGGGGTGACTCAGCCGAAGTCTCTGGCGCGTGGATCTACGAGAACGTCGCGCGGCCCTGGATACTGCACAAGTTCGGTATGTTGCGCTGACAATACCTCGGGTCGGCAGTTGCAGCGCGATAAGCGCGGCCCGGTAGAGCCTGTTGTGAAGCATGCCTGTGGAACGACTAGCAGAACTCCAGAGCGGATAGTCGGTGAGTCCCTCGGTGACGCGCTTGCTGCTGTCCCCGTTAACACGGAGGCCTATTCAAGGCAACGGATCTGGATGACACTGCTGACCAGTGAAGGCGGCTGGCAGGTTACAGGAAATGGAGGGCCATTATGAAACTGGTATTGATTCTGGCTGCAAGTGCGGTGTTGATGCTGAGTGTCACGGAGGCGCATTCCGGCACCGGCGTCTTATTTATCGGCAATAGTTTCACGTTCGGCTCACGCTCACCCGTTCGCTTTTATCGCGCCGACACCGTAACGGACCTCAACAGCGAAGGCATTGGCGGCATGCCTGCACTGTTCAAGTCATTCGCTGAGCAGGCAGGCCTCGATTACGATGTCTTCGTCGAGACACGCGGCGGTAGCGGACTCGACTTTCATCTCGACAATAAGCTCGGTGTCATCGGCAGACGCGGATGGGATGCTGTGGTGATGCATGGCTATAGCACGCTGGATCGTGATAAACCCGGTGATCCTGCGAAACTTATTGCCACGAGCAAGCAGATGGCAGATTTTTTGCGCACGCGGAATCCAGACGTGGCGCTGTATCTAATGGCGACGTGGT
>JAHEEM010000021.1 GCA_024640695.1 Rhodospirillaceae bacterium
GCCGGCGGGCGACGGCGTCACGTCGGTGCGGATCCATATGGTCAACACCGGCGGCATCGCGGTTGCGCACGTGCCGACGCCGAATGGGGCAGTAGAGTATCAGGGCGATGCCCACATCGATGGCGTGCCCGGCACGGCCGCGGTAATACTGCTCGACTTTCTCGATGTAGCGGGCTCCAGCTGCGGGGCGCTGCTGCCAACGGGCAATGTCGTCGACACTGTCGACGGCCTCGAGGTCACCTGCATCGATAACGGTATGCCAGTGGTGATTCTGCGCGCGGACGACTTCGGGCTGTCGGGCACGGAGGCGCCCGCCGACATCGAGGCGAATGCAGAGATCAAGGCACGGGTCGAGCGCATTCGCCTCGAGCTCGGGCCGCGAATGAGGCTCGGTGATGTTGCGAAGAAGACGATACCGAAGATGACGCTTGTTTCACCGCCGCTTGCCGGCGGCATCATCTCGACTCGAACGTTCATCCCGCATCGGGTCCACGAGGCGATCGGCGTGCTCGGCGCAGTCAGTGTTGCGACCGCGTGCGTACTGCCGGGCTCGGTGACCGCAGGGATTGCTCGTGGCGCCGCGCTAACCGGCCCGCAACGCCTTGACGTCGAGCATCCGACCGGTTTTTTCACTGTCGACATGGAGATCGACTCGGACGGCGGCGAGACCCAGATCAAGCGCTCCGCGCTGCTGCGCACGGCGCGCAAGCTCATGGAAGGTCAGGTGTTCATTCCTGACGGCGTCTGGCGCGGTCGCTAGGCTCATGGATTCGGGCTAAACTCGTGAGCCGATGCCGCGGGCATCGGACATCAACAATAACTATCCGACAGAGAGATCCCGCCAGCCATGATTATCGATTGCCACGGCCACCAGACGCTCACGCCGAAGTCTCATACCGTTTTCCGCGAGGCACAGCTGGCACGTCTGCAGGATGCCTCACTGCCCCGGCCTGTCCCAGAACGCGCATCCGACGACGAGATTCGCGAGATCATCGAGAACAATCAGCTGCGCTTGATCAAGGAGCGCGGCGCGGATCTGACGATATTCTCACCGCGCGCCTCGGGTATGCAGCACCACATCGGCAATGCCGAAACCGTCGGCGACTGGTCGCGGGCTTGCAACGATTTGATTCACCGCGTGACACAGCTCTTTCCCAACAACTTCGTCGGTGTGTGTATGCTGCCGCAGCGTCCCGACGCGCCGCTCGACGCCGCAATCGATGAGCTCGAGCGCTGCGTCAACGAGCTCGGTTTCATCGGCTGCAACATGAACCCGGACCCATCGGGCGGGAAGTGGACAGCGCCGGGGCTGACGGATCGGTATTGGTATCCGCTCTACGAGAAGCTCGTCGAGCTCGAGGTGCCGGCGATGATTCACGTGTCGAGCTCTTGCCACGCTGCAATTCACGCCACCGGGTCTTTTTATATCGCAGCCGACACGAACGCCTTCATGCAGTTCATTCAGGGCAATCTGTTCAAGGATTTTCCCGATCTAAAGCTCGTCATCCCGCATGGCGGCGGTGCGGTTCCGTATCATTGGGGCCGCTACCGCGGGCTCGCGGATATGCTCAAGCAGCCGTCGCTAGGCGAGCATGTGATGAAGAACGTCTACTTCGATACCTGCGTGTACCATCAGCCCGGCATCGATCTTTTGTTTCGCGTAATCGACGTCGAGAACATCCTGTTCGGTTCGGAGATGGTCGGCGCCGTTCGGGGGATCGATCCGGAGACTGGCCAGTATTTCGATGACACGAAACGCTACATCGATGCGCTCGACATACCGGCCGAGGATAAGGCAAAGGTGTTTGAGGGCAACGCGCGGCGCGTCTATCCGCGACTCGACCGGATGCTCACGGCGAGGGGCGCGTGAACGCCGTACCCGGCGCGTTCGAGAAGACGCCCGGCTGGCTCGATTGGCAGCCGAACCCGTCGAAACCGGCCTTCGTGCCGCCGCGCGGTGCGGTCGACGCGCACTGCCACGTGTTTGGTCCAGGTCATATTTTTCCGTACGCGCCAGAGCGCAAGTACACGCCCTGCGACGCTTCTCGTCAGCAGCTCGTGGCGCTGCGCGAGCATCTGGGTTTCTCGCGCAACGTCGTCGTGCAGGCGACTTGTCACGGCACTGACAACCGTGCGCTCGTCGATGCGCTCGTGCATTCCAACGGCACGATGCGTGGCGTCGGCGGGGTCGACGCGTCCGTCAGCGATGCCGAGCTCGAGGCTTTGCACCAAGTTGGCGTGCGCGGCGTGCGCTTCAACTTCGTCAAGCGCCTCGTGGATGCGCTACCGCGGGAGCCGCTCAAGGAAATCGCGCGCCGTATCGAGCCGTTCGGCTGGCATATCGTGATTTATTTCGAAGCGCAGGAGCTACCTGAGCTCTTCGATTTTTTCGTCTCTCTGCCGACGACGATAGTCGTCGATCATATGGGCCGGCCGGACGTGAGTCAGCCCGTCGAGGGGCCGGAGTTTGCCTTGTTCCTTAAGCTCATGCGCGAGCACGAGAACTTCTGGTCCAAGGTCACCTGTCCCGAGCGGCTGTCGCAGTCGGGGCCGGACTACAGAGATGTCGTGCCGTTCGGCCGGCGCCTTGTCGAGGAATTTCCAGATCGCGTGCTCTGGGGTACGGATTGGCCGCACCCGAACATGAAGTCGCACATGCCTGACGACGGCAAGCTCGTTGACTTCATTCCGAAGATCGCACCGACCGAAGCGCTGCAGCGCAAGCTGCTCGTGGAAAATCCCATGCGTCTTTATTGGCCAGAGGAGCTGGGTTGATGGCATTGTCCAAGCCTTATGCGGACGTTCCCGGTACGACCGTGTTCGATTCCGACATGGCGCGTAAGGGGTACCACTTGAATCAATTCTGCATGTCGCTCATGAAAGAGGCGAATCGCAAGCGCTTCCACGCCAACGAGCGCGCCTATGTAGACGAGTGGCCGATGACCGAGGCGCAGAAGCAGGCGGTCCTTGCCAGAGACTACCTCGTCATGATCGAAAACGGCGGCAACATCTATTTTCTATCGAAGATCTTTGCAAGCGATGGTAAGACCTTCGTGCATGCGGCCGCGCAGATGACCGGTATGCCGGAAGACGAGTACAAAGAGATGATGCTCAAGGGCGGACGTTCGCCGGAAGGCAATCGCTACATTGGAGAGAAGTAAGCGTGGCGCGAATCACCGCAGGGGTTACCAGCTCACACATTCCGCTGATTGGCCGCGTGATCGATACCGATCAGACGGACACGCCTTATTGGAAGCCAGTTTTCGAGGGCTACGAATGGACGAAAGAGTGGCTTAGAAAGGAACCGCCAGACGTCATCTTCCTCGTCTACAACGATCATGCGTCGGCTTTCGACATGCGGATCATCCCGACATTCGCGATCGGCTGCGCCGAACGCTTCCCGCCAGCCGATGAAGGCTACGGCCCTCGCCCCGTGCCCGTCATCGAGGGCGCGCCGGATCTGGCTTGGCATATCGCCCAATCGGTCATCGAGCAGGATTTTGATCTCACAATTATTAATGAGATGGCTCTCGACCATGGCTTGACGGTGCCTCTGTCGCTGATGTTCGGTCAGCCGAAAGCCTGGCCCTGCCGCATCATTCCGTTTGCCGTCAACGTCGTCGTCTATCCGGTGCCGAGTGGGCGCCGCTGCTACAAGCTCGGTCAGGCGATTCGCAAAGCCGTGCAAAGCTTCGATGAGGATCTCAACGTGCAGGTCTGGGGCACAGGCGGCATGAGCCATCAGATACAGGGCAAGCGTGCAGGCTTGATTAACAAGGCATGGGACAAGCGATTTCTCGACCGGCTCGCCGATAAGCCCGAGGAGCTTGCCGAGATCGAGCATGTCGAATACATCCGCGAGGCCGGCGCAGAGGGTATCGAGCTTGTGATGTGGCTAATCATGCGCGGCGCACTCGGCGCTGGGGTCAAGGAGTTGCATCGCCACTATCACGTGCCGGCGTCGAACACCGCCGTCGGGCACATGGTTCTGGAAGCCGGCAGCGGGTAACTGAGCAAGAGTTAGGGAGCGGACTCAGCATGAAGATTGTAGTGGCAGGTGGCGGCGCCTTCGGAATCAAACATCTGAACGGCATCAAGAATATTGACGGCGTCGAAGTCGAGGCCGTCGTAGGAAGGCGTCCCGAGCCCACGAAGAAGCTCGCTGCCGATTTCGGTGTTCCGCATGCCTTTACGGATCTGGATAAGGCGCTGGCTCTGCCGGGCATCGAGGCGGTGATTCTCTGCACGCCGACGCAGATGCACGCGAGCCAGGCGATCCAGTGCATGCGCGCCGGGCTGCATGTCGAGGTAGAGATTCCCGTGGCCGACAGCTGGGCCGATGCTGAGCAGGTTGGCAAGGTTCAGAAGGAGACGGGCGTCGTCTGCATGGTCGGACATACGCGCCGGTTCAATCCCTCACATCAATGGATTCACAAGAAAATCACGGCCGGGGAGCTGGCGATCCAGCAGATGGACGTGCAGACCTATTTTTTCAGGCGCAAAAACATCAACGCCGAGGGTGAACCGCGATCGTGGACAGATCATCTGCTCTGGCATCATGCTGCGCACACCGTCGATCTGTTTCAGTACCAGACGGGTGAGCGTGTTGTGACCGCGCATGCGGTTCAGGGTATGAAGCATCCCGATCTCGGTATCGCGATGGATATGTCGATACAGCTCGCGACCGAGAACGGTAAGCTCTGCACGCTGTCTCTCTCATTCAACAACGACGGACCGCTCGGCACCTTCTTTCGCTACATCTGCGACAACGGCACCTACTTGGCCCGCTACGATGACTTGTATACGGGCTACGACGAGCCAGTGGACGTCTCCAAAGTCGATGTTTCAATGAACGGCATCGAGTTACAGGATCGCGAGTTTTTCGCTGCGATAAAAGCCGGTCGCGAGCCGAACTCCTCGATTGGCCAGGTCCTGCCGTGCTACGAGGTGCTCGGCCAGCTGGAGACACTGCTCGAGCGGTGAAAACGCAGGTTGCGATCATCGGCTCCGGGCCCGCCGGCCTTCTGCTCGGTCATCTCTTACGGCAAGCGGATCTCGATGTCGTAATAGTCGAGCGCCATACGGCTGAGTACGTGCTATCGCGCATCCGGGCCGGCGTGCTCGAGACGACTGCCACTGATCTCCTCGAGCGGCTGGGCCTCGACGCGCGAATGCACGAGGAAGGTCTCGTGCATACCGGCTTCAAGCTCACGGATGGTGAGCGGATGTTGCGCATCGATATGGAGCTGCTCATCGGCAAGCACGTCATGGTCTACGGCCAAACCGAAGTCACCAAGGATCTCATCGACGCAGCACCGGGCCGCGGGCTGGAGATTCTCTGGGAGGCGGAGGATGTTACGCTGCATGCGATCGATAGTGACGCGCCCTATCTCGGCTTCACCAGGGGTGGCGAAGCGCATCGTATCGACGCGCGGTTCATCGCTGGATGCGACGGGTTCTATGGCCCGTCCCGGCGCGCATTCCCCGAGTCCGTCGCCAGGGATTACGAGCTTGCTTACCCGTTCGGTTGGCTCGGTATTCTGGCCGACGTGCCGCCGTGCGATGAAGAGCTCATCTACGCAAACCACGAGCAGGGTTTTGCGCTTGCGTCGATGCGCTCGCGCACGCGCAGCCGGTACTACATTCAGGTGCCGATTGACACGACGCTGACGGATTGGCCGGATGAGCGCATATGGGATGAGCTTGCGCTGCGGCTAGGCCCGCAGGCGGCTGAGGGCATGGCGCGAGGTCCTTCCATCGAAAAATCGATCGCGCCGTTGCGCTCCTTCGTGTTCGAGCCGATGCGCCATGGCAGCCTTTTCCTGGCCGGGGACGCGGCGCATATCGTGCCGCCGACGGGCGCGAAAGGGCTCAATCTCGCAGCCTCGGACGCCGCCTATCTGTCCGACGCGCTGATCCGCTGGTTCGCCAGCGGTGATGCTGAGGGGATCGACGGCTACTCGGAGCGGGCGCTTGCGCGGGTCTGGAAGTCCGAACGTTTTTCTTGGTCACTGACGAATCTCATGCATCGGTTTCCGGACGGCGGCGCATTCGAACGGCGCATGCAGGTCGCGGAGCTCGACTACATCGCCGGATCGCGCGCGGCGCAGACAGCGATCGCCGAGAACTACGTGGGATTGCCATTATGAGCACCAAGCAGCGCAAGATTGCGGGTCGCGAGGTTCATCCGATCGGTCTTGGTTGCATGAACCTGAGCCATGCCTACGGTAATCCGCCGCCCCAGGAACGGGCGATCGACATACTGCACAAGGCGATCGAGCTTGGTATCACTCATTTCGATACGGCGACGCTGTATGGCTTCGGCCGTAACGAAGCGCTCGTCGGTCCCACGCTGAAGCGCTTTCGCGACCGAATCCTGCTCACGAGCAAATGCGGAATCCACGGAGTCGAGGGCAAGCGCGTCATCGACGGGCGCCCAGAATCGCTGCTGAAGATGCTCGACGCCTCGTTACAGCGCCTCGAGACCGACGTGATCGATCTTTATTACCTGCATCGCTGGGACAAGTCCGTGCCGATAGAGGACAGCATGGGGGCTATGGAGAGGATGGTCGAAAGCGGTAAGGTCCGCGCACTCGGGCTCTCCGAGGTGTCGGTTGCCACACTAAAGAAGGCTCACGCCGTGCACCCGATCGCCGCGGTGCAGAGCGAGTACTCCCTGTGGACGCGCAATCCGGAGATTGCCATGCTCGAGGCGTGCCAGGAGATCGGTGCTGCGTTCGTCGCATTTTCCCCGCTGGGCCGCGGGTTTCTGACAGACGTCGATATTCATCCGGAGGCATTCGTCGAGAAAGACGTCAGGCGCGCAATGCCCCGCTTCCGGCCGCCGTACTTCCAGGCCAACGCGCGCCTGCTTGCCGACTTCCGCGTGGCCGCCGCGGATGCAGCGTGCAGCCCCGCCCAGCTCGCTCTGGCTTGGCTTCTGCACAAGGCACCGCACGTTTTGCCGATTCCAGGGACAACCTCTCTCGCGCATCTGGAGGATAATATTGCGGCGGCCTCGATCGCGTTGCGTCCGGAGATGATTGCCAGAGTCGAAGGACTCATCAATGAGCACACGGTCACGGGTGGGCGATATTCGGCGGCCACGCAGGCCGAGATCGACTCCGAGGAGTTCGCGTAAATCACCGCGACCCTGCCGTATCGGCAGGGCCATAGTCTGCGCACCACGCGCTAGGCTGGCTAGGCTTCGTGGTACGCTAAGTCCGACTGCTTAAAGTCGCTAAAATTGTCATTGCTGACTCAAGGACGGTCATCGGCTTATGCGTACTCACGGCGCTATCTTTGCAATCATCGTCTCGGGCGGCGTTCTGGCGCAGGGACTATCGACCGGCACCGGGCTGGAAGTCATCGCCGCCGCAGGAACGCAGGCCGTGAACGCAATTGGTGACGGATTCGAAGCGCTCGATCCGGCGATGCGTGAGATGCTGACACCGGTGCTCGTCGCATGGGTCGTAGACTCCCGAGACGCAGCCATCGAACGTGGCGTCGAGGAGATTCCGCGCGAAGTTCGCGACGTGCTGCGGGACTTCGTGCCGCCAGAAGTTCTCGAGGACGTACGCTGGCGCGTCGAAAACAGCGAAGCATCCCTGGAGCAAAGTCTGTTCCGTATGAACTCCTCGTCTGCGATCACCCTCGGCGATGTTATCCTCTTTGCTGGTCTGGACGATGCCGCCGACCCGAAGCTCTGGGCGCACGAGTTGTTTCACGTGATGCAGTACAGAGAGTGGGGAATTGAGGGATTCGTCGAGCGCTACCTTGCGGACCGAGCAGCGGTCGAGCGCGACGCATGGGAGTTCCGCTGGCAGTGGATGAAGGCGACGAACCGAGTGCCTCTGCCACAGTAGACCGCAAACTCTGTTATCGAGAAGCTGCAAGACGCCTCGAACGGTCCACCTGGCCCCAGTAGAGATTGCGCGCCGGCGCGTCGAGCCGGTGTGCCGACGAGATCTGCGGGGGCTGGAGCTACTCTGACCAACGGCGAAGCTTATCGATCTCGGGCTCCGCATCGCGCAGATTCAGGTTCACGCCATCTCCGGGCAGCAGCGTTTCATCGGCTGCTCAGATGTCTCCCCATATCTCGCGGGCCACATCAATAACGAGCTGCAGCTTGTCGGCCTGCGCCTGCACGGCGATCTCGTTGCCGTGCACGGTCGAGGAGAAGCCACACTGCGGTGATAGTGCGAGTTGCTCGAGCGGCATGTACTGCGCCGCTTCGCCAATCCGCCGTTTGATGTCGTCTTTCGACTCCAGCTTCTCGAGCTTGGTCGTCACCAAGCCGAGCACGACCGTTTTGCCCTTCGGCACGTGGCGCAGTGGCCGGAAATCGCCGGAGCGGTCGTCGTCGTACTCGAGGAAGTAGCCGTCGACAGCGAGTTCCTGGAACAACGCCTCGGCGACGGGTTCATAGCCGCCTTCCGCCGCCCAGTAGCTGCGGAAGTTGCCGCGGCACAGGTGCACGCACACGGTCATGGTGTCCGGCCGATCGGCGATACAGGCATTAATCCAGCGGGCATACATGCGCGGCAACTCGTCTGGATCGTCGCCACGAGCACGCGTCGCCTCACGCAGCTTCGGGTCGCAAAGATAGGCGAGATTAGTGTCGTCGAGCTGCAGGTAGGTGCAGCCCGCAGCGGCAAGCGAGCGGATCTCATCGGCGTAGGCCTTGGTCACGTCGGCGTAGAACTCGTCCATGTCCGGGTAAACCGTTTCGTCGATCGAGTTTCGCCCGCCGCGAAAGTGCAGCATCGTCGGCGACGGAATCGTCACCTTCGGGGTTCCCTTGGTGACAACGGACTTAAGAAATTCGAAGTCGGCAAGCTGAATTGGACGCGAATGCCGGATCTTGGCTTTGACCTTCATGACCGGTGGCGCGTACTCGATTTCGCTGTCCTTGCGGTGGAATTTGACCTGAATACCGCCTTCCTCAACGACGCCGTCGAGCTGGGTCAGAAAATCCACGTGGAAGAACGTGCGCCGGAACTCTCCGTCGGTGATGCCTTTGAGCCCGAGATCTTCCTGGAATTTGACGATGCCGCGAATCGCCTCGTCTTCGACGGCACGCAGCTCGGCCGCGGAGACCTCTTCGTTGTGGTGTTTCTTACGTGCATCGTGGATCTCTTTCGGGCGCAAAAAGCTACCGACATGGTCGGCTTTGAACGGGGGGTTGCCAGACATTAGAATTTCCTTGCGTTCTTTGTTTGAGTAGCTACGTATCGCGCGGGCTGAGCCCTGTTCGCTATGCTGCCGATCGCCATAGCCGAATGGTGCGATCCTGGCCCGCGTGGCGCAACCCGGCGCGCCTCAATCGGCTTGCGGATAGAAGCTCAGCACGAACACTGAGCATCCAGCAATGGCCGCCGCCGGCACCATGCACATAATGACCTGCGTTGCGGTCAGGCCCTGGCTCAGGAGCATGCCTGCGAGCAGCGGCCCAATGACCGAGCCCACGCGCCCGACAGCGACGCTGGCGCCGGACCCGGTCCCACGAACGCTGCGCGGGTAATAGGCTGCCGCGACGCCATAGAGCGAGTAGTTCGCCCCCATGAGGAAGAAACCTGCCGCGGCGCTGAAGAACACGACCGTTCCGAGCGTTCCCGAGCCACCGAGCAGGGCAAGCGCGGCGACCAAGGCTACGTAGGAGGCGCCGAGAGGCCAGCGCGGCCCGTATCGGTCGACGAGCAGGCCAAACAGCAGGGCACCGGGAATGCTGCCGAAGTTAAACCACAGCGAAGCCTGCGGCGCGACGGCAGGCTCAAGCCCCTGTCCGGCCACGAGCGTGGGCAGCCAGTTCAGGATCAGATACAGAATCAGCAGCGTCGGCAGGAAGGTGAGCCAGAGCAGCAAAGTTGGTGTCGCGCGTCCTGCGGCGAACAGCGCGTCGACGATCGGTGCGTGCCCGCCCTTGTCCTCATCGCGTCGGCGTAAGGTCTCGGTCATCCAGAAGTAGAGCGCGGGTATGATCACGATCGGCAGCGAACCGCCGATGTAGAACAGCACACGCCAATCCATATCGGGCGGCAATACCTGTGTGAGCAAGGCCGAGGTGCCGCCGCCAAAGGGCAGGCCGCAGAACATTGCTGCGGCGGTAATGGTGCGCCGCTCGGGCCGGCTGATTTCCGATGCAACCGCCATCATGTTGGGCAAAGCGGCGCCGAAGCCCAGACCGACGAGAAAGCGGACCACAAACAGCGATGCGAAACCGCCAGCCAACGCCGTGGCGAGTGTGAACACACCAAACATCGACACTGCGCCCATGAACACCGGTTTGCGTCCGATGCGGTCGGCGAGCCAGCCGCCGAGCGAGGCGCCGAGTACGATGCCGATATTGCTGATCGAAAAGATCAAGCCCATCTGGTTCGAGGCGAGTCCGAGCTCGGGTGAGAGCCGTGGTGCGGCGACGCCTATCGCCTGGATGTCGAAACCTTCGAGAACTGCGACCGCGAAGCACAGTGCTACTGTAATGACCGACGATGCGGACCGTTCCGATGCCGCGGCAGATGTCGGATTGCCCACCGGCCTCTCCTTTGTATTCTTGTTTTATAGAGCCGGCTTGCCCGCCTAGCTCACCGGATCGCGTGGTGGGGCTAATGGGCTCGCGGCGGCCAGGTCCGCGACAGTAGCATAGACGGCTGGTTTGGTCTTGCATCTAGCGCGGGGCGGATCGCAGGCCGGAGTAGGCGGGAGCGGTTTCGGCATGCCGACGTAAAAGTCGCGGAGGCGTTCGGCTAAGCCTTCGGCGTAAGCGATGGATCGGTTGCTCCGACTAAGGCCTCCGGGTTGGTTCGGCGCGTTGCGGCTCGAGGTCGCGTAACGGATCCGTCCGCCAGCAGTGTCGATAGTGCCGCGCAGCTTGGACGCTTTCGGTTGCTTGACAATCGCAATGAGATTCTCGATCGTCGGACGAGCATCGGCGAAGCAAGCGGGAGCGACGTGGGCGGGGCAGCAACGCAGCGAGCCCGATACGGGTGCAGTGGACCGGCGCTACCGTGTTGCAGGCAGTTATATGGATCTGGGGATCAACGGCAAGACGGCAATCGTGTGCGGGGCGAGCAAGGGCCTCGGGCGCGCGTGTGCAGAGGCGCTGGCGCTGGAGGGTGTCAGCGTCACGATCTGCGCGCGGACTGAGGAAGCTATTAGTGCCGCCGCGCGTGAGATTGAAGGTCTCAGCGGGCAAACGGTCACAGCCGTCGCCTGCGACATCGCCACCGAAGCCGGGCGCGCAGCGGTGCTTGCCACTTGCCCGGACCCCGATATCCTCGTCAACAATGCCGGCGGACCGCCGCCGGGCGACTTCCGCGACTGGGATCGGGACGACTGGGTCAAAGCGCTCGATGCCAACATGCTCGCGGCGATTTTCATGATCAAGTCGACTCTCGACGGGATGGTCGAGCGCGGCTTCGGCCGCATCGTCAATATCACATCCGGTGCGGTGAAAGCTCCGATCGGCATACTGGGCCTGTCCAACGGCGCGCGCGCCGGTTTGACGGGCTTCGTCGCAGGAATTGCGCGCGACAAGAGAACCGCGGGCAGTAACGTCACCATCAACAACCTGCTGCCCGGGGCGTTCGCGACCGATCGACTCATCGGGATGTTCGATGAAGCCGCTCGCGCGCGTCGCGTTGCGGCGATTCCGGCGCAGCGTTTCGGGATCCCGGCAGAGTTCGGCCAGCTCTGCGCTTATCTATGCAGCGCCCAGGCAGGCTACATCACCGGCCAGAACGTGCTCATCGACGGCGGCGCCTATCCGGGCACGCTATGATCGCGGCTCGGTCGGAGCGCGGCTTGTCGTCCGAGCCGATGCCGGATCGGGTCTTGCAGTCCGAATAGAACGAGGTTCTACACCATGCGTCTGACGAACAGATGTCGCTACGCGCTCGCGCCACTTGCCGTCATGGCCATGCTCGTCTCGGTTGCGACGGCTGTCGAGCTCGATACGCTGTTGCCGACAGCGACGCCCGCGTATCCAGAGGATCTGCTCGCGCGCCTGCGGAGCGCAGCCGCCGTAGTTCCGGGCGCGCTACCAGCCGAATTGCGTTACGTCACGGTTGCAGAGAGCCGCCGGCCGCGTCGCGCCGTGCTCGACGGCGGTTCCGACGAGACTTACGTTCAGGCGCGCACGGCGTTTCAGCTCGTATTCGACAATGCCACGGTCATGATCGATGCCGGCATGGATGAGCAGGTGCACAATGGATTCTCGATGGGGACGCAAGAGCCCTATTGGCCCGAGCGCAATGCCGCAGTTCAGGAGGCCCTGGTCTCAGCAAGCCTCGTCGTCGTCACGCATGAGCATGGCGATCACGTCGCCGGCGTCGTGCGCTCGCCGAACCGAGCGGCCATTGCTGCGCACACGGTGCTGACAAAGGCTCAAGTCGAGACGCTGGTTCTTGCCCCGCAGTCCGTCGAGATCCGCTTGAGCCCCGAGCAGGCAGCCGACTATCTCGTCATCGACTACACGCTCGTCCATCCGATTGCGCCCGGTGTCGTGTTGCTCAAGGCGCCGGGGCATACGCCTGGGCATCAGATGGTCTTCGTGCGAATGGACTCCGGACACGAAGTCCTGCTCAGCGGTGACGTAACCTGGGCCATGGATGGCATTACGCAGCGCACGCAACGGCCAACCGCAACGAGTGACCGGATCCGCGAGGACCGCGACGCACTGGGGTTTCAGATCGGTTGGCTCAAGTCGATCGTCGATGATGGCGAGGTGGTAGTCATCCCGAGCCACGATTCGGTTTATCTGGCCGAGCTCGAGCGCCGCGGCGTGATACGCCAGGGTTTGGCCGGCGACTGAAGACCTGCGCCTTCGAGCACTGCGCGGGGTTCACTGCGAGCGCGAGAGCTATTTGCCCATTGCAAAGCCGGCCTCAGTCAGCGATTGCAGCACCGCCTGTTGGTCGTCTGCGCCAAGCGAGCGCAGCGGTGGGCGCACGATCCGCCAGCTCGGCGCCGCGTAGAAATCGGCTGCAACCGCCTTGAGCGCCGGGATCGTTGCAAAGATCTCATAGGCCTTGCGGACCCGCGTGATCTGCGCCTGCAGTGCAGCCGCACCGTCCTGCTGCCAGCTGGAATAAAGCGCGCGGATCTGCACGGGATTGATATTGCCGGTCGCGGTGATCGAGCCGGCGCCGCCATTCTTGAGCGTATCCAGCAGAAAAACCTCCGAGCCGCAGAAAGTCGCGAGCTGCGGATACTCCTCCAGCACGGCGCGGGTGTTGTTCCAGTCGCCCGAGCTGTCTTTGAGTCCTGCGATCGTGCTCGGGTACGCCGCGAGCAGGCGCCCGATCAAGGCTAATGACACGCCGACCTGCGCCACCGGTGGAATATGATAGAGATAAACGCGCAGCGCGGTCTCGCCGATCCGCTCGATTATTTCGGCGTAGCTCGCGAACAGCCCCTCGTCACTGACAGCCTTGTAATAGAACGGCGGCAGCATGAGCACGCCGCGGCAGCCGTGCGCGACGGCATGACGGGTGAGACGAATCGTATCGGGTAGCGCGCAAAGCCCCGTGCCGGGCATGAGCTTATCGGGCGGTATGCCGCCCTCGAGCAGATGCTCGAGCAGGGCAATGCGTTCCTCGACGCCGAGCGAGTTGGCTTCGCTCGTTGTGCCGAATACCGCGAGTCCATCGACACCTTGCTCGAGCAGCCAGCGGCAGTGTCGCAGGAGGGCATCCGCATCCGGATCGAGGTTCGAGTCGAATGGCGTCAGGGCCGGCACGAGGAGGCCGCTAAAAGCGTTTGCGATCATGCGAAATTCCTGATTGACGTAACCGGGTCGGACTAGAAATCGTACAGCGCGGCGGGATTTTCGACGAGGATACTCCGACGGACCCGGGGCTCTTCAGCCCACTCAAACAAAAGATCCAGCAGCGCGCCGTCGTTGGGCATTGTGCCGCTGAGCATGACATGCGGCCAGTCCGAGCCCCACAGTAGCCGTTCGGGCGCGGCGCGCAGCAGCGCCGCGGCGAACGCGTCGACCGGCGCATAAGGCAGCGGCGCGTCCGTGAGGCGGTAGGGGCCCGTGAGCTTGACCCAGCAGCGGCCGCGCTCGAGCAGTCGCAGCAGAGCGACGAAGCCAGGATCGTCGCAGGTGAGGCCGCGATGGGTGTAGCCGAGATGGCCGAGCACGACGTCGACGGGCAGATCGGCAAGCTCCGTATCGAGTGTCGGGAAATCATCAACGTGCAGCAACAACTCGAGATGCCAGCCGAACGGCGCGACGCGCTCCGCCAGTGCGCGGATGACTGCCACGGGCAGCGCGTTATGCATTGCGGTCGTATCGACGATGTTGAGGCGCACGCCGCGCACGCCGGCCGCATGCCATTCGCGCAAGGTCCTCTCGTCGGTGCGTTCGTCGATGACCGCGACGCCTCGGCACGCAAGCGGGCAGGCGCGCATGGCCTCGAGCATCACCGCATTGTCAGTCCCGTAGATGCTCGGCTGCACGAACACGACCCGCTCGATCCCCAGCACGCTGGCGAGATCCAGATATGCCGGCAGCAGCGCATCTGGCGGGGTATAGATGCGGTCCGCAGCGTATGGATGCAGCGACTCGGGTCCGCAGATGTGCATGTGGGTGTCGCAGGCAGGCGCGGGCAGGGCGTGCGAGGCCGGCCGCGGCCGTGGGTCGGGTGCCGCGCACAATGGCGCGCTCGCGGTGCTCGGCATCGGCTGGCCTTACAGACTACCGCAGAAACCCTGGCCGCCAAGCAGCGTTGTCACAGGTCGAATCGAGGGCATCGCGATTGCCTGCTGGTTCGAGAATACATCATCGACCGTGGCTATCTTGGCGTTCACGAGCAGCAGATTAGCAGGTGGCTGGGCGTGGCCGATGGTAATCGACGCGCGAGCATGGCAACGAGAAGAATCGTGCGGGTTCTCATGCTGAGGTCCTGTCTTGGCCGAGGTACGAGCGCTTGCGTCGCGGTGCGCGAATACAGTCATCGTTCTATTCGACGCGTCTAGCCGCCGTCAAGCTGAAGGACTGTCGGATGCTATACTCGCGGCCCCATTTTACTAATGTACGGAGACGCTGTCTTGTCCGTCACCCGTAAGCTTGCCGAGTTCGTCGCGAACTCCGAAGACGCCGCCCTCCCGGAATGGACTATCCATGAGGCCAAACGAACCCTTTTGAATCTGTTCGCGATCTCTCTATCGGCATCGCGCTCTGATGATGCGGGGATCCTGATCGACTGGGCGAGACGCGAGGGCTGCGCGGCGCGGGCGTCCGTCGTTGGCTCCGATTTCAAGACTTCGCCGGGCACGGCGGCGCTCGTCAACGGCTATCTGTGCCATTTGCAGGACTACGACGACACGCATTTCCCGACCGTGCTGCACCCGACAGCGCCGGTATGGCCTGCGGTGCTTGCTGCCGCGGAAGAGACTGGCGCGAGCGGTTTTGCAACGCTTGCGGCATTCGTGCTCGGCGCCGAGGCTGCGTGCCGAGTGGCGATCTCCGTGCATCCATGGCACTACGACGCGGGCTGGCATATTACCGGTACAGCCGGTGTGTTCGGAGCAGCCGCTGGCGCGGGACGCATCCTCGGCCTCGAGCCGACTGCTCTCGTTGCCGCGCTCGGTGCAGCGGGCACGCGTGCCTCGGGTGTGCGCGAGGTGTTCGGTTCGCACGGCAAGCCCCTGCACGCAGGCCAAGCCGCGGCGAGCGGCATGCAGGCGGCGAGCTGGGCTCAGGCTGGCTTTACGGCATCGGATGACATCATCGGCGGACGCCGCGGGTTTTGGGCCGTGCTGTCCCCGGCCGGGCACTCGGAAGACGCTCTGCTCGGCAGGCTCGGCGAGCACTGGGAGCTCAGGATGAACGGCTTGAAGCCGTATGCGAATGGTGTGGTATCGCATCCTCTGCAGGACGCGGTCATCGAGCTTCGCAACGCGCATGAGCTCAAGCCTGATCAAATCGCGTCAATCCAGGCACGCGTGCATCCGCTCGTGCCGGAGCTCATGGGCCGCGCGGAGCCGCGCGTTGGTTTGGAAGGCAAGTTCTCGTTCCGGCACTGCGCTGCGGCGGCGCTCGTGGATGGCGCCGGGCACGATGCGCAGTTCTCGGACGCGAAGGTCAAAGACCCCGTCATTGCCGCGGTCAGGGCCAAAGTTTCGGCAACGGTTGATCCCAGCGTTAACGAGGACGAGGTTTACGTGACGATCACGCTCAATGACGGCAGCAGCCACGAAATCCACATCGAGCATGCGACGGGATCACCCGAGAATCCAATGTCCGATGTCGTGCTGCGCGCGAAGTATGATGCGCTCGCGCGTGAGGTATTTCCGGCCGATCGCGCCGATGCGCTCTGGCACGCGGTTTGGACGCTCGATGAGGCGCCGAGCCTGAGCGAGGTCGTCAAGCTCATGCAGCTGCCGCGCAAGTAGCTCGCGAGAGGCGCTGCGTAGAGGTCGCAGCGGGGGCGCAATAGTTGTCGTTCGCGGTGCCAGCTCGCTCGAGCTGTCGCCCGCCCGCCGTCGCGATGCAGCAAGCCCTTTGCGGTTCTATTCTTTGGCCCTGCTCTCGAACTTGTCGCTGAGGAAGCGGACGATGGAGACGGCGTCAGCCTCGCCAAGCCCCGCCGCATGAGCAGAGGCGTAGCTTGCAAGCGCGGCCGAGGTCGTCGGCATCGGCACGCCGAATTCGATGCCGGTCTCCAAGATGGACTTGGCGTCCTTCTCCATGGTCGCGACGTCGAATGCGGCGTAGTCAGATCCCTCGAGGATCAGCGGGATTTTCGCTGGCAGGACGCGCGCGGCTGCGCCGCTGTCGGCCATGGCGTCGAGGATCGTGGCGAGCTCGAGGCCGCCGGCGCGGCCGAGCGCGGCTGCTTCGGCCAGCGACTGCCAATAGACTGCTAGCGCTAGATTGAGCGCGAGCTTCAGCATCGCGCCCTGACCCACGGGCCCTGCATGCACGATGCGGCGCGTGAGCACCTCGAGCGCCGGTTGAGCGCGCTGCAGGTCCGCCGCGCTGCCACCGACGAGTGCCATGAGCTTGCCTTCCTTTGCCGGGCCGACTGTGCCCGAGACCGGCGCGTCGATGAATGCCGCGCTGCTGTCGGCGCAGCGGGCGGCTAGCGCGCGTGCTGTTACCGGGCGCAGCGTGCTCATCTCGATGAAGAGCCTGCCGCCTGCCTTGGTCGACAGGAGCCCGTCATGACCGAAGAATACTTGCTCGGCTGCCGCATCGTCGCGCAGCATCGAGATCACGATATCAGCCTCGTCCGTGACGGCTGCAGGAGTTGCGGCGACGTTCGCGCCAGCGGCTGCCAAGGGCTCAGTCTTGTCGGCGCTGCGGTTCCAGACCGTCAGTGGGAATCCCGCCTCGATGAATCGCAGCGCCATGACTGCGCCCATTTTTCCCAAACCCAAGAAGCCAATTTTCTGCATGCGGAAATTCCAGATGGTTAAAGTTCCAGTGGCGTCGGACTGCGCTCAGGACTCAGGACAGGCGCCGCGCCCGGCTACGCTGGTGGCCGAGGCATGCGGCGGTGTCCGCGCACGCCTATGAGGCAAGTCGCGCGTTACTGGCCCGGTTGATCGGCAGCCTCTATATCTCGATAGCCGGGCCCAACGATATGGCTGACGTCCTGGTTGTTCTCGTTGCAGATGTATTCCATGAGATCCCAGCCGAGCCGCAGCGTAGCGGCGTACTTCACGGTGAACGGCTTGGCATAGGCGCCCGGATCGATGATCGTGATCTCGTTCTCGAGCCTTCCTAAGCTGGTGCGCGTGTAACGCTCGATGGTGCGCAACTGCTCGGTGTGCGGATGGCCGTGGAAGTCGAACCAGAACCGATCGTTGTAACCGACCGTGTCCACGATGAGCGTGTCCCCCTCCCAGTGGCCGATCGAGTGGCCGTACCAGGTTGGGTCGAGATCGTCCGGATGGCCCCGGCCATCCATGAAAATCTGCCGGTAGCTATGGATGTTGCCTTCGAACAGGAAGAAGAGGTGAGTCGCCTTGCCGTGCGGCGGGTCCTGCACGATGCGCCAGGGGTAGGGCGCCACGCGCGGCACGCCGGTCGGCAGACAGTGAGCCTCCGGGTCGTCCTCCGGACGTCGCGAAGCCATCAGGCGCGCGGCTTCGGGTAGCAGCACGAGCTCCTCGCCCGGCAGCAGGCCTTGCGAGATGTCGCGGTTCGGACCGCCGCCGAGCCACAGCCCAGAGAGATCGGGTGTGCCGTCGGGCAGCCGCGGTGCCGGCTCGTCGGGTACCTCGGGCACGATCAGCGGATCGCTCAAGTTGCCGCCGCCCCTATCGCTGCCGGCGTCGGCAACGCCCGTCGCCTGGCCAAGGGCGGGTGGCACGTTCAAGGCCAGCGTTACCAGTGTCGCCAGCGCAGCCGGGACAAGCGCGATCCGGTGCAGTGCGCTCATTCCAGCACCGGCGCGGCTTCGCGCGCGAAGATCTTGCGGCCGTCCGGCAGCGTGATACTCAGCGCATTGGCCATTTTCGAACCGTCTCGGGCGAGCGTGCCGTCGACCGTGACGCGATCGCCAGGCTGGAGCGACTTGCCGGTCCAGCCGTAACGCCGCAATACGTTCGGGCTTGCAAGCTCGAGATTCCAGTTAGTGAGCGCGCCATTCTCATCCGTGACGTCGATATAGAACCGCGCATGCGGATTCGTCCATTCGACTCTTGTAACGACGCCCGTCATCGTGACGGGTTGGTCGGGGTCGTATTGGGCAATGAAGGTGTGATGCGCGGCGACGGGAACGGCGCAGCACAGCAACAATCCCGAGATCAATCTTATAGTGGCTTTCATGGTGACACTCGGCTCCGATCTGGTGCCCGGCAGGCAGCGTGTCCCAATGGTACGCAGTCGGTCCGTGAGACGGCAAGAAATCGGGGCCTGATTCGGCGCCTTATTGCCCCCGGCTGCCATACGATGCACTAGAATCTGGGCTTCTAAACTCGAGTCGAGGTAGGCAAAAGATGTCCGAGGCGATCCTGAGGAAACAAGCTGAGTTGGAGCCGGTGAAGCGCGGCGACGGTGTCGAGACGACGCTGCTTGTCGGCAAAGAAATTTGCGGGACCGCGACGTTCACATCGGGCCTGACGAAGTTTCCGGCCGGCAAGAAAGTGCCGATACACCACCATAACTGCGACGAACAGGTGACCCTGCTCGAGGGCATGGCCGAGGTAGAGATTGACGGCGCGCGCACGCCGCTCGAGCGCTACGATACGACTTACATACCCGCCGGCAAACCGCACCGGTTTATCAACGTCGGCGACGAGCCCTTGCTGATTCTCTGGGTCTACGCGACCGACAATGTCACGCGGACCTTCTCTGAGACCGGTAAGACCGTGCAGCACTTGTCATCTGAAGACACGACGCGCCCGCAATGACCGTAACGGCAGGCCCGGGCTGCGGGCGCTGAGCTAGTGATGAGCGACGGGCGCTGCATACCGGCCGAACGGCTCGAAGCATTTACGCGCGACTGCCTCGCGGCCGTCGGGCTGCCGGCGGACGACGCGGCCACGGTCGCCGGGCTCATGTCCGAGGCTGACCTCAACGGCTCCGACGGTCATGGCATCTTTCGGTTGCCCCAGTACGTCAAGCGTATCCAGAGCGGTGGAATCAACGTCACGCCCAGCATTGGCGCGCTGCGCGAGACGGCCGCGACAGCGCTCATCGACGGCGACAATGCGATGGGCCATCTCGTAATGCGCCGCGCCGCGAACGTGGCGATTGAGAAGGCCCGCAACTGCGGTGTTGCCTGGATCGGTGCGCGCAACAGCAACCACGCCGGCCCCGCGGCGCTCTACGCGAAGATGCCGCTGGCGCATGACATGATCGGCCTTTACGTAGCCGTCGGTAATGCCAACCACCTGCCGCCGTGGGGTGGCATCGACATGCTGTTGAGCACGAATCCGATTGCGGTGGCGATCCCGGGCCGTAAGCATCCGCCTATCGTTCTGGACATGGCGACCACGGTTGCAGCCTACGGCAAGGTCAAGACCGCCGCGCAGCGCGGTGAGACCATGCCCGAAGGCTGGATGATCGACCGGCTCGGCCGGCCGTTGACCGACCCGAAACGTGCCGACGAAGGTTTTCTGCTGCCGATCGGCGGGCCGAAAGGCTACGGGCTGGCGCTGATCTTCGGTCTGCTGGCCGGCACACTCAACGGCGCGGCGTTCGGCAAAGATGTCATCGACTTCAACGCCGATTCGGTGACGCCGACGAATACCGGCCAGCTCATCGTTGCGATATCAATAGCCGCGTTTGCCGACGTTGAGGCGTTTAAGTCGGGCGTGGATGCCGCGATCGACGCCATGCATGGTTCGGCAACGCTGCCGGGGGTGGATGCCGTGCGGGTTCCCGGCGAGCATAGTCATGCGATCCGTGCCGAGCGCCAGGCCGGCGGGATCCCAGTTCATCCCAGCCTCCGCGCCGCGCTGGTTGGGCTCGGCGGCGCGCTCGGTGTGGCGCTGCCCGCCTAGCCGTAGGCGGTGTTGCGGTGCCGGATCGAGTCACCCGAGTTCCGTGGCATTAGACGATGATCGCCGTAGATAGCCGCATAAAGTCCACGTGATCGGCGATTCTAGCCTTATTTGTCGGGGCGTCAGCGGTGTCGTTCGGGCGATGCTGCGCGGAACCCAGGCGCGAGGTATCTTGTCGGCTTGCTTAGGAATCACGGTGGATCGGTTCGACTGACATGCGCCAGGCATTGATATTCACTGCATTCGGTCTTGTCGCCGGCATCGGCATGGCGGCGCTGTTCGGTGGCAGTCCGCTGCCGGAGTTCGGAAACTTCAGCGGCGCCGAGCTTTCAGCCCCAACCTCTGAGGGGCCGCTCTCCGACCGAATCGCCGCGCTGGAGACCGCGTTGGCTAAAGAGGCGCGGCAGCGAGCAGCGCTCGAGGCCGACCTCGAGCTGCTCGGGGGGCAACTTGCGGCGCTGAGCAGTGCCGCGGTCGAGGCCCCGAGCGCTGCGCTGGAGCCTGCGGCCGGTGCCGATGCTGACGAGGGGTTGCCAGCAGAGCCTGCGGCCGCGCGATTCGCAGACCGCCGTGAGCGAGCCTCGCCAGAGTATCGGCTCAATCTGCTCCTCGAGGCGGGCTTCGCGCCGGATCAAGCCCAATGGATTGTCGATCGCGAGGCACAGCTGCGCATGGATGTGATCAACGCGCAGTACGAAGCGCGCCGCCAGGGTGAGCCGTTCAATCCGCTCGAGGGCCAACTTGCGAGCCAGGCCGGAATGCGCGAACAGCTCGGCGACGCAGCCTATGCCCAATATCTCGAAGCGACCGGACGTCCCACGAGCGTCGCTGTCCGTGAGGTGCTCGCGAGCTCACCCGGGCAGGCAGCGGGACTGCAAAGTGGTGATGAGATCGTCTCCTACGCCGGGCAGCGGGTCTTCAGTGTGGTCGAGCTCAACGAGCTGACGATCGCGGGCCAGCCCGGCGATACCGTCGCCGTGGACATTCTGCGCGACGGTCAGCCGATGCAGATCTATCTGCCGCGCGGACCGATCGGGTTCACGGGTAGCGGCCGCGGCTTTGGGTTCGGGCGCGGTGGGTTCTCGCCCTAGACCGGCACGCAGAAAGCAAGCGCCCGGCTCATCTGGGCTTGAGGTGCTCGGCAAAAAACGCTTCGAGCCGCGTGTAGAGCTCGAAGTTGTTCTGCTCTTTGACGAAGCCATGGCCTTCGTCGTTCTTGATCAATAGATCGAAGTCGACCTCGAGGCGACGCAGCGCCCTCGTCAGTGCCTCGGCCTGCGCGACTGGGACCCGCGGGTCGCGCCGGCCATGAATAATAAACAGCGGCACGTCGAGCCCGCGGAGATTGTTGATCGGCGATGCTGCCGCGAGCCGCGCGCGATCGGCACGAGGATCGCCGATGGCGCGTTTGAACCAGGCCTCGGTTCCGCTCGCGATCGGGCTCGCGCTCCAGTACGCATAGAGCTCGGGCAGGTCGACGACGCCTACATAGTTCACGCCGCAGCGGAAGAGCTCGGGGTTGGTCGTGATGCCGACCATCGCTGCGTAGCCGCCGTAGCTTGCGCCATAGATGCAGATCCGATCCGGATCCGCGATATCCTGGGCGATCGCCCAGCGCACCGCGTCGATGAGGTCGTCCTGCATGGCTAAACCCCACTGTCGCTGGGCGATGTCCATGAACTCCTTGCCGTAGCCGCCCGAGCCCCGGTAGTTGACCTGCAGCACTGCGTAGCCTCGGCTCGCGAGGAATTGAACCTCGCGCTCGAAGCCCCAGTGATTGCGAATCCCGTACGGTCCGCCATGAGGGTTCAGAATCAGCGGCAGGTTTTTGCCACTACTACCGTTGGGCAGGGTCAGATAGGCATGTAAGACCACACCGTCGCGTGCCGTGATGGTGACGGGCTGCATCTCCGCCAGCGCTGTAGTCGACAGCCATGACATCCGCGAGGCATAGAATCGCAGCTGTGATCGCGGTCGGTCGAGCAAATAGAAGCCGCCCGGGTCGATGTCGCTCGACGCCAGGATCAGCATGCGCTGCTCGTCGTCGCTCACGCTCACGACTCGATTGAAAGTGTTCGGTAAGGCGGTATCGATTGCCTCGCGCAGCGCGGCAAAGGCTGGATCGACGGCGTGTATCTCCGGGCGCTCGAACTCGTAGCTGACGGCGAGTAAGCGCTCGTCTTTGGGTGATAACGCGATAGTCCCGACATCGACCTCAGTGTGGCCGAAGACGAGCTCGCCTAGCGCGCCTACAGCGGGATCGTAGGTATACAGTGCCTGCGTGTCGCGGCCGATATCGGACCGCACATACAGCGTCCGATTGTCGGCAGAGAAACCCAGCGGCGTGAAGCCGTGCTCGTCGAACTGGCTGAACTCGGTGAGCACGCGCCAGTCGTCATCCACGGAGTCGCGGTAGACGATCTGCGTGACCAGATCGCGAGGGTTGTCGGTGCTGCCAATGCCGACGCGCACGATACCGGCGTGATCGGTGATCCAGTCTGTGACATAGCCGGGATTCGGTGCCTCGCGAGTCATGCGGCCGTTATGAATATTGAGCCGAAACACGTCTGGATAGAGCTTGCGCCGCTCGTTGTCGGTAACGAGCATGTGGTCTGGGTCACGCTCGAGGCGATCCAGCGGCAGGACCTGGCGTGGAAAGACCTGCACGCCGTCCCTGGGCCCGACAAGCTCGCGCCAGTTCGAGCCGTCTCGGTCGATCGCGAACAGGCCGAAGGCTTCGTTACCGTCGATGTCGATCAGGTAGACGAGGCGCTCGTTCGTAATCCAGTAGAAGTCGCTGATGTCGGTGCGGCGCGCGTTCGTGATTGGAACTGCCAGGTTGTCGTCGACGCTGAGCACCGCCAGATTGCGGCGCTTGTTGACCGAAGTCAGCGCGGCGATCCACTCGCCGTTCGGCGAGAGCTTCATCTGCGTGAACTCGGGGTTGCGAAAGAAATCCTCGACGCTAGGTGGCTGCGCGCCTGCGAATGGCGAAAGGATGCACGCCAGCGTTGCGACGTATCCGGTCAAACGCATGACAATCCTTGGGGCGAGCACGTTGGGTGATAATCCGGTCCCTACGTTTGGCCTGCAATATTAGCAAACCGAAGCTGGGCGCAGCCAACCGACCGCGGCTCACGAGCGACCAGTGGAGCCGGTACTGGCGCCATGACAGCGTCACGACGTTCGCGCGTCAGTTCAATGCAACTTGCGACGGTGAGTTCGCGGCGGATTGGAACGCGTGCGGCGTCGCTCTCGCGACCGGCAACGGCACTTTCGCTGGAGCGCCCCGACACATTGATTCGTAACCTCGAAGCAGCCGGTTGCGTTGTCCAGCAGCCGGGACTGCTGCAATACAACGGTGATTTAATGGCTTGGACGCTCGAGGCGTCCAAGCCGGTCGGATTGACCGGGCGCGTTATTGGATGCGCCGTACGGTCACCGTGGTGTTGACGCCCTCGACGCCGAGCCGGTAGGAGTTAAATGCGCCGCGCCGGATCGTTACGAGAGGCGCGGTAGCCTTGAAGACGAGCCGGCCCGGCCCGACCTGGCGCCAGACCTGGCCGTTCTCCAGCCGAAACAACGTATCGCGGCGCCAGCCCGTGAACTCGCCGACGAGCCGGCTCTGAATCTCCTCAGGAGCGCCGGTCGCGTCCTCCGTTAAACGCTCTGCGCCGAAGGCGTCGATAGCGGCGACCGTATCGGGTTCCGGCTCTGCTGAGGTTTCTGCAACCCGGCTGGGTGTGGCAGCGCCTTGAGTCAGCTCGCGTGTCAGCAGATCAAAGCACCCGAGCCGCTCGACGCCACTCGCGATCTGCGCGCAGCGCTGCAGATCACCGGTGGACACGCTGGACTGAGCGCCGGCGAAGCCGGACAGTGCAATCGCACCGGCAAGCAGCGCGAGCCGCAGATACACAGGAACCTGGCTGTTGCCGCACCGCATCGATCTTGCCTCTAACGGAACTGATCCTGGCCCTGCACCCAGCCGACCACAGCCCAGCGATGTCCGCTCGTAACCGGCGTGACGCGATGCAGCATGAATGACGGAAACAGCACGATCGCACCCGCCTCGCGCGGCGCGGACAGGATCTTGCCCGAATTGAGCTCCAGCTCGCCGCCTGCGTAGTCTTCGGCTGCCGACAGTTGCACGCTGATCGAGATCTTGCGGCCATTGTCGGCGCCCGGACCCATGTCCATATGCCAAGTGTAATGCTGCTGTGTGTCGGCCTTGTAGCTCAGCAACTGCAGGTCTTGAAAGAACCCCGTGATGTCGAACTGCCAGCAGCGGTCGTTCGCCTCGACGGCCGCGGCCATGAGTTTGTGGTAGAGCCAATTCGTGTCGTGGTTGTGCGGA
>JAHEEM010000176.1 GCA_024640695.1 Rhodospirillaceae bacterium
CGATCCGCCACTGACACCCGCCGCTCGCGCGGCCCTGGCGGCCTACGACGCGCTGACCGATGATCCCCTGCTCGACTGCACGCCACCGGGCATGCCACGCGTTATCTCACGCAGCGGCGGTCATCCGATCCGCTTCGAGCGCCGTGGCTCGGATATCGTGCTGCGGAATGAGTACTTTGGTCTCGACCGGATGATCTACATGGACTCGGCGACCGCGCCCGCAGGGCGCGCACCGACGCCGCTCGGCTACTCAACCGGTCGCTGGGAAGGAACCACACTGGAGGTGACGACCACCGCCATCGATTGGCCTTACTTCCAGCTGTACGGACTCGAGGGCGTGCCGCAGAGTCCGGCCATGCAAATCGTGGAACGCTTCACCCCGAATACACAAGGCACTGAGTTGCGCTACGACCTCAGTGCCACAGACCCGGCCACGTTTACGCAAACAGTGGTTGTTGACGATTACCAGCGCTTTCGCTGGGAGCCGGGCCTCGAATTCCTGCCCTATGAATGTGTCAACCGGGGCTGACCCGTTAGATAGGTTCGACGCCGGCGCGGCGGCAGTAATACTCCCAGGCGCGCTCCGCACCGAGTGGCGAGAACTGCGTGGCCCGTGCCAGTTCAACCTCCGCCGCGCTGAGCGCCTTGAGTGTATCGGTCAGGGCCAGCGTCTGCGCCAGGATGCGCGCATTGACCTCCAGGTAAATGGCTGACAGTACCGCTTGCTGAACGGTAGCGCCGACCACAACAGCACCGTGCCCGCGCATGAGCAGGCAAGTATTGTCTGCCAGCACTGCTGCCAGATCACGGCCGATTTCCATCGTGCGCACCAGCGTATCCGTATCGCCAAAATGCGCCGCGATGTCCCAGACCGGAATTTCACTGCCAATCACTGCGGCAGTATGCGTCAGCGGCACCAGCGGGATATCGCTGACCGCAAACGGGATGACCGAATAGGCGTGATGATGCACAACTGCATTGACGTCGGGACGCGCCTCGTAAACTGCCCCGTGGATCATGCGCTCACCATAGGCACGCCTGCCGCGCGGATCGAGCGGCTTACCGTCCTGCTGGAATTCCATCAGGTCGGCGTATTCAACGAGCGCGGGACTGCGCGCATGTGACATCACGTAGCGAGATGGATCGCGTGGATCGCGGACGCTGACATGGCCAAAAGCGTCGACCACGGACTCATTCGCGAGGATACGGTTCGCGGCCACAACGCGCCGGAAAGCGACGTGCTCGTCAAGCGGCTCCGCCGCCCCCTGCGCACTCGCCGTCACCCAGACCGGCAGGCAGGCAGCGCCGGCAAGTGCGCAGGCCGCGCGCAGCATATTGCGACGACTTCCCGGCATCTCTTCGGGCAGTGCCGGCTGTCTGACCAATGGCCGCATGTTTAATGCCTCCTGTGCCCTGTGTACCGGTGGGGCAGTTGGTCGCTCATAAAGACGCGACTCCGACTCTGCGCAAATAGCCACTATACAAAATCGGTATGACAATGAGTGTGAGTGCGGTGGAGACCAGAATACCAAAGATCAGCGACACCGCGAGACCATTGAAGATCGGATCATCGAGAATGAAAAAGGCGCCTACCATTGCAGCCAGCCCGGTGAGAACGATGGGTTTGGCCCGCACCGCGGCCGCGAGAATAACGGCATCGGACAATTCGCGTCCGGCAGCGATCTGTAGATTGATGAAATCGACCAGCAAAATAGAGTTGCGCACAATGATGCCCGCGAGAGCGATCATGCCGATCATGGAGGTTGCAGTGAACTGTACGCCGAGTATCGCATGTCCAGGCATTACACCAATGAGGGTCAGCGGGATGGGCGCCATGATGACCAGCGGCGTTGCATAGGATTTGAACTGCGCCACGACCAGCAGATAGATGAGGATGAGACCCACCGAATACGCGAGACCCATGTCCCGGAAAGTCTCGTAAGTAATCTGCCATTCGCCGTCCCACTTAAGCGAGAGCCCTTGCGGATCGGTAGGCTGAGAAATGAAGTGCTGGTCGATTGCCTCGCCGCTTTCCTCTAGCCGGCTGATGATGCCAAACATGCCATAGAGCGGGCTGTCGGTCTCGCCCGACATGTCGCCGGTAACATATGCCACAGGGAGCAGATCCTTGTGGTAGATCGATCCTTCCCAAATCGATTCGCGAACGGTCACGATTTCCGACAGAGGGATGCCACTGCCGGCAGCAGACGGCACCTCAAGCGCAAGCACATCGTCCAATTCGGACTTTTCCGCGACTGGCAACTCAAGCCGCACTGGCACGGGATAGCGCTCCCGGCCTTCCCGAATATAGGTGACGTCAGCACCTGATAGCGCGAGTGAGAGTGTTTGCGTGGCAGCGGCCTGGCTAACTCCAAGCAGGGCTGCTTTGCTGCGATCGACAGCAACGATGTAGCGCTTCGCTGGCGCTTCTATACTGGAATCGACGTCAACAATGTCCGGGGTTGCCATGAACACATCACGCACTCTTAACGCGCCGGAACGAACTGCCCCATAGAATGGGCCATAAATCTCCGCCACGATTGGCGCCTGCACTGGAGGCCCTGGCGGGACCTCGACGATCTGCACGGTCGCGCCGTAGCGCCGTCCGATTTGGGTCAACATGGGCCGCGCAGCCATCGCGATATCGTGACTTTGCCGGTCCCGGTCATGCTTGTCCGTCAGATTTACTTGAATGTCGCCGACCGTTGGGCCGGTGCGCAAGTAGTACTGACGCACGAGACCGTTGAAGTTAATAGGTGCGGCCGTGCCGGCGTAGGTCTGATAGTCGGTGACTTCGGGAATGGTTGCGATAGATTCCGCGAGTTCATCCAGCACGCGAGTCGTGCTCTCGAGAGTCGTGCCTTCCGGCATGTCGACTAAGACCTGGAATTCGGACTTATTATCGAATGGCAACATCTTCATGATGACCCACTGCACGCCGACCAGCGAGATAGCGAGCAATATAGCAAGTCCGATGCCGCCATAAAGGATATGGCGATAGCGGCGGCTCTTGCTGCCTCGCAAGAATTTACCGAGCACGATTTCCGCAAATCGGTCGAGCCGAACTTGTCCCGCATTGTGATCGCCGTGAGCGTGCTGCAACCCACCGAGCAGCCGAAGCGAGAGCCACGGCGTGAAAGCAAGTGCAATGGCCAAGGAGATAAGCATTCCCATGCTCGCATTAATCGGAATCGGCGCCATATATGGACCCATGAGTCCACTCACGAACGCCATCGGCAGCAGCGCGGCAATCACAGTAAAGGTTGCAAGGATTGTTGGGCCACCAACCTCGTCGACAGCTTGCGGCACAATCTCGGCGGCGGATCCACCGCCGAGCAGCAGGCGGCGATGAATGTTCTCTACGACAACGATGGCATCATCAACGAGAATACCTATCGAGAAGATGAGCGCGAACAACGAAACACGATTGATTGTGAACCCCCAAGCCCAGGAGGCGAACAGCGTAGCTGCCAGAGTCACGATCACTGCCGTTCCGACGACGATAGCCTCACGCCATCCCACTGCCACCATCACGAGCAGGATCACCGACGCGGTGGCAAACATCAGCTTTTGAATCAGCTTCTGCGCCTTATCATTTGCCGTATCGCCATAATTTCGTGTCACCGTCGTTTCGACGCCTTCGGGTATGTAGGTGCCTTGGAGCGCAGCAATGCGCTCGATCACCTGATTGGCGACATCAATTGCGCTGCGCCCCGGTTGCTTCGACACGGCGATCGTGACCGCGGGCGCATTCCCGGTAAATTCGATACCGCGGGCCCGCGCGGCCGCACCGGCGCCGAACTTAACGAATTGTTCGGGTTGATCGGGTCCAGCGCGAACCTCGGCAACGTCTTCTAGATAAACCGGCTTGCCATCGTTCATTCCCACGACTACCTCCGCCACATCGTCACGATGAGCAAGGAATTCTCCCGCCTGCACCGGCACAACGCCGCCGGACCCGATGAGATCACCTGCCTGCAGCACGACGTTGGCAGCCTGTAGGGATTGCACCAGGGTTAAAGGCGTCAAACCTCGACTGGCCAGCCGCTGGGGGTCAAGAGACACGTGTACGGTGTCGTCCGGCCCACCGATCGTATACACATTACGTGTTCCCGAAACGCGCTTAATCTCCGCTTCGATAGCATGCGCAACTTGGCGCATTTCCTGGGCACCTCGCTCCGTATCCCGTGTCCACAAGGTCAGTGACAACACCGGAACATCGTCGATGCCTTTGGGTTTGATGATGGGCTCTAGAACGCCGAGACCTGCGGGCCGCCAGTCACGATTCGAATAGACGGCATTGTACAAGCGAACGATAGCTTCGTTACGAGGCTCGCCGACCTCGAACTGCACGGTCAGGACTGCGGCGCCCGGTCGGGATACCGAATACAGATGCTTGACGCCGTCGATCTCACCGAGCAGCTGCTCCATCGGCGACGCAACGAGGCTCTCGACCTGCGCGGGGCTGGCACCTGGAAACGGCACGATGATGTTCGCCATCGTGACGTCGATCTGAGGCTCTTCTTCGCGCGGCGTCACCAGTACAGCAAAGATACCGAGCAACATTGCCGCAAACGCCAGCAACGGAGTCAGCTCGCTCGTAAGAAATAGGCGCGCTATCCGACCACTAATTCCAAGAAGCCGAGTTTCCAATTTCAGTTCGCTTCGTCGCGAGTGTCGCTTGAGATGGGGCTGTGCAGTTGTTCGAGCACTGCCATCGGATCGGTGATAACTGTTTCGCCCGCATCAAGGCCGGCAAGCACTTCAATTTTGTCCTGGTATCGATGGCCGAGCCGCAACTGCCGCAAGACAACCCGGCTGTCGACCGCCTGGACGTACACGGCCGTCATTTCACTGCGTTCGACAAGTGCGGCAGCAGGAATCAACAACCGCTCGGTCTCGCCGACAACGAAAGCCACTTTGACGAACATGCCCGGATAAAGATCCGCAGCGTTCTCCGGCAAATCGAGCCGCACAGGGAATGTATGAGTTTCCGGGGAGGCTTGCGGAGATAGCGTCAACCGCGTTGCTTCCACGCGCCGGCCGTCGACATAGACCGCCGCTTTACCGACTACTCGAACTTGCTCAACGAGGCTTTGCGGAAGATTGACGGCAACCCGCAGGTACTGCAGCGAGAGCCCGCTCATGAGCGGCGATCCCGGCTGAACTGCCTCGCCAGCTTCTATGTGGCGACGCGTCACGACGCCCGCATACGGAGCTGTAATCTCCGTGTAACCGACCCCTTCGCGGGCGCCCGCGAGCGCGGCGCGTGCGGCGGCAAGTCTCGCAGCCGCGGCGTCGCGGTTCGCAAGCGCCTGATCATACTGCTGACGCGACACCAGGTTATCTTCAAAAAGCATTGAGATGCGATCGAATTGGGTTCTGGCCTCTGCATCGCGCGCCGTGGCTTCGGTTAGCCCCGCCTGCGCCTGATCAAACGCAGCTCTTTGCTCGGCGCTGCCCAGCCGGACAATGACGGCCCCCGCTGGCACGAAGTCGTTGACGTCATAAAGAACCTCCAGCACCCGCCCTGAAGTTTGTGCGGATACCGTGCTTTCATTGACGGCCTCGATAATGCCGTCCACCCTCCGCTCGAGAGGTACTCGCTGGCGCTGGATAACCAGGGTTGGCAGGGATTCCTGCGCGTGCGGCGAGTTCACAGCCAGCGCCGCACACAATACCGTCAACGCGGTCGCGATGTAACGATACGGTGCCAACCGCAGGCTTGTCGCTAATTTCTGCATATATGCTGTCCTAAGGTTCAGTCGAATCTGGGCAACCGTGCCACCGAAAGCCAGAACTGTGCGATCGAAAAACATGCTAGTGCTCCAGCTTCTCTGACGGACAGCATTTATCGCGCTGCTCGCGCTGTCGATACGAGCTAGTACGTATTGGCCCCGATTACGCAGCGCTCGGGATTGACTGGCTCGGGAAGCACCAATGGCAGTGGTTTCACGGCCCCCGTAACTGCAAGCTGATCGTATGCAACTTGTTGCAGCGCTTTAACTGCCGGACGCGAAAAACCTAATTCATAGCCCGAACACTCGTTTTCGCCGAGCGAGCGCGGATCGCGTCCGGTAAGTGTGCCGAAGATAACCAGCGCCTCGAGGTAGGACCCATGCGCGCTTGCATGATAGTGATCGTAGCTCCAAAGATTCAGCTTGCCCGGATCTACACCATCGTAAGGATTCGGGTCGGCGATTCCGGTTTGCATGGCGCGAGTCCACGCCTCACCCACCGGGATCACAGCTGCAATTTCGGCAGGACCAGCCGAGGCGTCATACGCGGCACGGACGTCGCGAGCCATCGCTTCGATTGGCTCTCCGGCCCATGCGCCCTGCGTCGGGTAAGTTTGATCTGCTCTTGACCATGTCGCCATCAAGTACACGTGCACGTTCGGGTTGCGCGAACGAAGGAAGTCTGCCATCTGCTTGCTGGTGGCAATGAGTTTCGCCGGATCGCGGGGATTTTCGGGGTCCAGCGTGCTGTAGCCATGCATCACCACTGCGTCCCATCCCCGCCTGCCGATGACACCCAATTTATTCTCTAAGTGGAAATCGAGCCCGCTACCCGGGCGTGTCTCGAGAAATACATCGTAATCGAGGCCTGCCTGCTCGGTGAACGACTTGAATAATGCGGGCACGCCACCAATGCCGTCACCGTTCAGGTCGGTTACGGTGTCGTCGCGATAAAAGCGTACCGCTGAGCCCTGGCCATACGTAAAGCTATTGCCAACAAATAAGAGACTGGTGCCGGCACGGGCCGCCGTCAAACTCAGCGCGAACATGA
>JAHEEM010000177.1 GCA_024640695.1 Rhodospirillaceae bacterium
TCGCTCGGATCGAACGCGAGCAGACGATCGCGCGGCCCACGCACGATGGCGGCCGCAGTGACCATCTCAGTGTAAAGCCACGCATGCGGCGCAAGCAGGCGCAGAAAATAGCGGCAGTGCCGATCCGTCCGATCCATCATCGGCGCGACAGCAAGGCGGCGAGGGATAGCGTGGCGGCGCGTCATGCGGCTATTCTATCTCGATAGCTGCGCTGGCCGCGGCGACCTCGCGGAATGGACCGGCCTGAAGCCGTCAGTCTGCGAGCGCGCGCCCGCGGACTCGATGCGCTAGACGAGCTCGGCAACCACCGCGCCGGTATCGACGGCCGTCTCATCGATCAAGTAATCCACGACTGCGCGCAATGCCTCATCGACGCCGGCCCCGGCCGCGACTGCGTCCTTATAGACCTTGACCTGATGATGTGCGCTCGTGCCGTGCGCGAGGATATGCCGCACGCGCGCGACCTCTTTGACGCACCCGAGCACCTCGGCGTCTTCCCGGATCAAGTCGAGCAACTCCTCCATGAGCTGCGGGAACGGCATGATGCGGCCCTTACCAAGATCGATGAGACCCTGATCGGTGCTGTAGCGCATCGCGCGCCAGCGATTCTCGTTGAGCAATAGGCGCGAATACATCCGCCAGCGCTGGTTAGCGCCGCGCAGCCGCCACAGCATGCGCAGCGTGCACACGATAAGCGCTGCAAGGCATAGCGCATCGTTGATGTTCGTGCACACATCCATGATGCGGGTCTCGAGCGTCGGATACCGGCCGCTGGGGCGCACATCCCACCAGATCATGGTCGAGTCCGGGATCAGACCCGCATCGACCATGATGCGGATGTGACGCTGGTAGTCCGCATAGCTGTCGAACCGCTCCGGCAGACCCGTGCGCGGGACTGCGTCGAAAACGGTGAGGCGATACGACTTAAGGCCGGTGTCCTGCCCTTCCCAGAATGGCGATGAGCAAGACAGCGCGAGCAGATGCGGCAGGAAATAGCTGTACTGATTCATGAGATCGATGCGCAGCTCGTCGTCGTCTATGCCGATATGCACGTGCATGCCGCAAATCAACAGACGCCGCGCGGCAACCTGCATCTCCTGTGACAGCGCCGCGTAGCGAGGCTTCTCGGTGTGCCTCTGCTGAATCCAGCGCGCAAACGGATGGGTCGATGCCGCGATAAGGTGCAGGCCGTGCTCGGCGGCCACCTCGATAATCGTGCGGCGCAGGTCGGCAAGGGATGCGCGTGCCTCATCGAGGTTGCGGCAGATCCGCGTGCCGATCTCAATCTGGGATCGCAACAGCTCCGGGCTGACCTGCTGACCCTCGCAGCGTGCCGCGCAGCGTTCGAGCAGCGTCGGCGGCGAGTTCTGGATCAGATCCCGCGTCCGCGGATCGACGAGAAGATATTCCTCCTCGATGCCCATGGTGAACGATGGCTCGCGCATGGTGGTGTGCTCCGAGCGACTCCTAACGAGGGCGACTATGGTACACGCCAGGATTCTCGAGCACCGCCGCGAGGGCATCGCCGAGCAGCGCGGCCCAGCGCTGCTGGCCCGACAAGTCGTTGATGAGATCCTGACGGATCTCGATACCGACGTGGGCGAGGCCGAGCGGCTCGGCGTGGTGATCGATCGTGAAATCGGCAGGGTGACGACCCGAGTAGGGCTCGTTGTCGCCCACGGTGATGTCGCAGTGACGGCGCAGCTCCGCCAGCAGCGGCACGGCGAGCCGCGGATCCTGGTCCCACAGGATGCCGACATGCCAGGGCCGGCGCACACCGTGAAGCTTGGGCGTGAAGCTATGGATGCTCACGAACACGGGGCTGCGCGACGGGCTCGACTGCGCTTGGGTGACCCGACGCAGCGCTTCGTGGTATGGCTTGAACAACGCCTTTGCGCGCTGCGCACGCTGCTCGATGCCGAGACCTAGATTGCTGGGCACGAGCACACCGTCGCTGATCGCCGGAAACGCGGTTGGATCCTCGAGATCACGGTTGAGATCAACGACGAGCCGGGAGTAATTGCCGAGCACCGCTGGCGCCTCGAGTCGCTCGCTCAGCAGCCGCGTCACTGCACCCGCGCCGATATCCCAGGCGATATGCTGCTGCAGCCGCTCGGCCGCGAGTCCGAGGCCCTCGAGCGCGCGCGGCACACGGTTGCTGGCATGATCGCAGGCCAGAACGATCGGCCGTGCCGACGCAGGCTCGATCGAATCGTAGGCCGGCGCTTCCCCTTGGGTCAGCAGATCGGCAACTGTGGGGGGCGCTACGACTACCATCACTGAGCAATTCGAGGCATACGGGCCGGGCAGTGTAGCGAAGGGGCCCGCAAATGTCCTCGCCCGGGCAAGGCCGCTTCTGCTGTGCCGCTGCAGGTTCTAGCGGTTTTCCGGCGCCTCGCGAGCTTGGTCGATACCCGGCAACTGTGTTACCGGCCGTGGCTCGGCAACGAAGAAGCCCTGCGCATAACGGATTCCGAGCTGGCCGAGCCGTATCAGCACCTGCTCACTCTCGACTCGCTCGGCGATCGTCTTGATATCGAGCGCGGCCGCCATATGTGCGATGGCCTCGACGACGGAGTGATCGGCCGACTCACGGTTCACGTTGCGAATAAACCCGCCGTCGATCTTCAGATAGTCGACAGGCAGGTTCTTGAGATAGGTCAAGGACGACAAGCCGCTACCGAAATCGTCGAGTGCGAATTGGCAGCCTTGCGCTCGCAGCATTTGCATGCAATGCACGACGTGGGAGAGATTCGCAATCGCTGCAGTCTCGGTAACTTCAAAGCACAGCGCCGCCTTGGGTAACCGAGCCTCCTCGAGCCGCTTCAGCATATATTCCAGAAAGCGGGCATCGTTAAGCGTGGTACCGGACAGATTAACCGTAAGCGTGTAGCGATGCGCTTCGTCACTGCTGCGGCAGACGAGATGGTCGAACACCTGCTCGATTACCCAGCGATCGAGGCTGGGCATGAGATTGTAACGCTCGGCCGCTGGGATGAAGGCATTGGGCGGAAGATACTCGCCTGCTTCGTCGCGCATTCGGAGCAGGATCTCGTACTTCGGGATCGGATCGACATGATCGGCGATCGGCACGATCGGCTGAAAGAACAGCTCGAAGCGATTCTCGTCCCGAGCCCGATTGATGCGCGCAACCCACTGCATCTCGCGATGCCGCTCTGCGGCGTCACCTTCCTGATACACATGAATGCGATTTCGTCCCAGGTCCTTTGCGACATAGCAGGCTACGTCTGCCTGGCTCAACAGCTCGTTGACGTCCTTGATACTCGGGTCGAGCTCCACAACGCCTATACTGACGCCGACCTGTAAATGACTGTCGCGCCAGACGAACCGGTACTCGGAGATGGCCTCGCGCAGCGACTCGCCGACGCTGATCGCCTGTTCCAGCGAGCATTCTTCGAGCAGCACCGCAAACTCGTCGCCGCCAAGCCGAGCTAGTATGTCGCGGGCGCGGACCCGCGTCTGCAGCAAGTCGCCAAGCTGACGCAGCAGCAAGTCACCAGCCGAATGCCCACAAGTATCGTTGACAACCTTGAATTGATCGAGGTCCATGTAGAGCAGCACATGAGGCGTCGCCGCATCACGCTGCACCGCGCTGACCGCATCCGAGAGGCGCTCTTCGAACGCACGCCGATTAATAAGTCCGGTCAGCGAGTCATGGCTTGCTTGATACGACAGCTTACGGTGCAACTGGCGCGCATGCCGAACGTCGTGGAACACCATGACGGCGCCGAGGATTTCCCCACCCGCATCCTGAATAGGCGCCGCCGAGTCTTGAATCGCTATCTGTGCGCCGCTCTGAGTCTGCAGCGCAACGTTATCGGAAAGGCCGATGACCCTGCCCTCGCGCAGCGCGCGCAGCACCGGATTATCGACCGGCTCGCCGGTCTGATCGTCGACGAGCTTGATAATCTCATCGATCGGCCGGCCCTGCGCATTGCGCCGCTCCCAACCCGATAGATCCTCTGCAGCCGGGTTCAGGTAATCGACGTTGCCGTCTGCATCCGTCGTAATGACCGCATCGCCAATGGATTGCAGCGTGACCTGGGCGCGCTCCTTCTCCTTAAACAGCGACCGTTCGGCCAGCTTGCGCTGCGTAATATCGGTCAGGGTGCCTTCGTAGTAGAGCACCTCACCGGCCCTGCTTCGCACCTCGCGCGAGTTCTCGAGCACGAGGATGGCCTTACCGTCCTTGCGCCGCAGCGGGTACTCGAAATTGCGAATTCGCCCGCTCGCTGTCATCTCGGCGACGAGCCTGTCGCGCAGCGCCGGGTCGGCGTGGCAGCGCATCGCAGAGCCTGCAGCTTTGAGCGCGGCGAAACTTTCGTAGCCGAGCATCGTGATCAGCGATGGGTTGGCTGACTGCCACTCCCAGCTTGGGTCAATCTGAAAAACGCCGTCGACCACATTGTCGAAGAGTTCGCGAAAGCGCAGCTCGCTTGCCTTGAGTTCATCGACATTGCGAACGTGCCGAATTGCAATCGCCGCGAGCTGCGTCATGCGCTTGACCAGCCCGAGCTCTGCCGGCGTGGGATTGTGCGGCGATCGGAAGTACATCGCGAGTGTCCCCTGCACGAGGCCCTCACCCACCTCGATCGGGCTGGAGCAGCTGGCACGAATGCCGCTGTCCCTCGCCGACGCCGCCAACGGACCGGCAAGACTGTCGCGCTCCATATCCCGCACGACGATCTGTCGGCCCATCGCGGCCGCCGCAGCGCAAGCGCCCTCGCCCACGCCGATGGCAAGTTCGCACAAGCTGCTTCGCAGCGGATCCGGCAGCCCTGCGCTGGCGGCAAGCTCGAGCCGCGTGCCGCACGCTGCTACCAGCATGACCGCCGCGCAGGCATCGTTATAGATCTCCTCGATGACCTCGACGATGGCGAGCAACGTCTCATGCAGCGGCCGGCTCGACGCCACGAGCTCCAGAATGCGCCGCTCACCGCGCGCGAGAAGCTCCGCGCGGCGGCGCTCGCTGATGTCGATGATGCTCGCACGTATGAGGCGCCGACCTGAAGCCGGCAGGCGAATGAAGCGCACCTCGCATGGCATCTCACGCCCGTCGGCATCGCGGTGCAGCCACTCGAATACCGGCCGCCCGCCCTCGAGTGCGCTGTCAATGCAACCCCGAACCGGGCCGAACGAAGGCAAGCCGTCGTTCTGCTCGGACACCGAGATCGCCTCGAGCCCGGTCGCGAGCAGCTCCTGGCGAGTAAGCTTGAACAGCTCCGCCGCGTTCTCGTTCGCATCAACGAATCGGCTGGTGTCGACATCCAGAACAACGATCGCCTCCGGTGCATTCTCGACGAGCGCGCGATAGCGCGCCTCGCTGTCGCGCAGCGCGGCCTCACTGCGCATGCGCTCGGTGATGTCGCGCAGCGACAAAACATAGCGCACCGAGTCTTTGCTCAAGACCATGCTGACCGTGAGCTCGGCCTGGAACTGGTGGCCGTTTTCGCGGCGAGCCTGAACCAGTTTTGGGGTAAGATCCAGCAGCGTGTCGCCGAGGCGTTTGGACATCATCGACAAGGTCGGGCCTGAAGGATTGAGCTCGGGCACAAACGTAGCAATCGAAAGCTCGCGCATCTCAATTTCGCTTGCGCCGAAGACCCGCTGCGCCGAGAAGTTGGCACTCGTAATGCGCCCGTCTAGATCGGTCGTGAGGATTGCGTCTTTGACGCTTTCGAGGATCGCGCGCACCGCGCTGCTGCCGATTGCCAGGTCCTCGTCCGACGACAGTCCGGCGGCGCCGTGCTCGAGCGCCACTGGATCACTGCCGTTGAAGCGATCTCGAGCGTCCGGTTCGATACGCCCCTGGCCAGATCCCGTCGCGGTCGCCACGCCTATGAGCAGTGCCGGCAAGCGATCGGTGGGATCGTGAGACTCTTCTGCAGCAGTTTCTCGGTCGCTAGCGGCGGCAAAGCTGCCGAGCACGGATCGGAGCGACTCGCGGCCTTCCTCCGCAGGACGCCCGAGCGCCTCTGCAATCCGTTGTTTGAATAGGTCCTTCAACCGCGCATGCCCTCTGCCTCTGCCGCCGCCGCAACGTGGCCCTGAGCGACCCCGCAAGCGCAGCGATGTTTTGGTAACTGGCCATGCTACGGGTGCGGCGCTCGCGGCGCCGTGACTGAGGTCTCGTTACGGCGGTGTCGACTTACAAGTTAACTCAGCGAAATCCGCGACTTGCGAAACTCTACGAGGAGCTGCTGGCCGCAAAACCGGCCAGGCTGAACGCCCGTCGCGACACCGCAGCCAGCCGAAAAACTTCGCGCGGCCGCGTGGCGCTAGTTCTCGCTGGCGGGCAGCGAGATGATGAGCTCGCCCGCGGCATCGGTCGATACCGTTGCCGCTGGAGCCGGCGCGACCTCGGTGCCGGCTACGCGGATCGGTATCGTCACGGACCGCGACTGCACGCGTCCGTCGATCTCGGCCTGCAGCAGCACATTGAGGTAAAGCGTGCCCGGCGCCAGCGGCGTTACACGGATCGTCTGGGTAACCCGCTCGCCGCTCGCGGCCTTTTGCAGACGCATGCGCGCCATCTCGATCGGGACCTGCAAACGCTCGTCACCGCTGAGCGCCAAATTGAGCCCTGCGAGCGCCGACTGCACGCGGGAGCCGATCCGGATTTCCAGCGCCTGGCCCAGCGTCGGCTTGCCAATGATCGAGTAGTCGAACTCGATCGGCGGCAACGGCTTTCCAGGCGAATCCGCCGTGACCGAACCTTGCCGCGGCGACTCGACGGGGGTTTCGGGCGCGCTGGTCGAGCGCGTCT
>JAHEEM010000022.1 GCA_024640695.1 Rhodospirillaceae bacterium
TAGTGCGCCTCGTCCCAGTTCTCGCCGATGCCGAAGTCCACTTTGATAGGCACCCTGAGACTGGCCGCCTGCTCCATGCGCCGCACGATCTCGGCGGCTACGGCTTGGGCGTCTTTCTCGACAACCTCGAGCACGAGCTCGTCGTGAACCTGCATGATCAAACGCGCATTGGCGCCGCTGTCCTCGAGCCAGCGGTCAACGTCGATCATGGCGCGCTTGATGATGTCCGCCGCGGTGCCCTGCATCGGTGCATTGATCGCGCTGCGCTCAGCATACTGGCGGCGCTGATGGTTGCGCGACTTGATCTCCGGCAGATACAGGCGCCGGCCGTAGACGGTTGTCACGAAACCCTGCTCGCGAGCCAGCTCGCGCGTCTCGTCCATGTAACGCTTCACGCCGGGATAGCGGCTGAAGTAGAGATCGACGTAGGTCTGTGCCTCGGCACGGTCGATGCCGAGCTGCCGCGCCAGGCCGAAAGCGGACATGCCGTACATTAAGCCGAAGTTGATCGCCTTCGCCGAGCGCCGCTCGTCCGCGGTCACACAGTCCGGCTCGAGGCCGAAAACCTCAGCCGCCGTAGCCGTATGGATGTCCTGGTCGCCCGCAAACGCGCTAAGCAAGCCTGCGTCCTCCGACAGATGCGCCATGATCCGCAGCTCGATCTGCGAGTAGTCTGCCGCCAGCAGGCGGTGACCCGGCGGCGCGACGAACGCCTGGCGAATGCGCCGGCCCTCGGGCGTGCGAATCGGAATGTTCTGTAGATTCGGGTCAGACGAGGACAGGCGGCCCGTCGCCGCGACCGCCTGATGATACGAGGTATGAATCCGGCCGGTTCGCGGATTGATCTCCGCCGGCAGCTTGTCGGTATAGGTCGACTTGAGCTTCGCGAGGGCGCGGTGCTCAAGAATCAATCGAGGCAGCTCGTAATCATTGGCGAGGTCCTGCAGGACGCTTTCAGCGGTCGAGGGCTGCCCTTTAGGCGTTTTCCCGAGCACAGGCAGGCCGAGCCGCTCATAGAGAATCTCTTGAAGCTGTTTGGGCGAGGCGACGTTGAAAGGGCCGCCGGCTTCCTTATGCGCTTTGGCTTCGGTTTTCGCCATCGACTCGGCGAGCTCCTGGCTCTGTGCGCGCAGCATCTGGGCGTCGACGAGCACCCCGAGGTACTCCATCTTCTGCAGCACGGCAACGAGCGGCTGCTCGATCTCCTCGTAGACGCTGCGCAGGCCCGGCGTTTTGGACAGCATCGGCCAGAGCGTCTCGTGCAGGCGCAGGCTCACGTCTGCATCCTCTGCGGCGTAAGGCGCAGCAGTTTCGATGTCGACCTGATCGAATCGCAGCTGCCTGGCACCCTTGCCGGCAACCTCTTCGTAGGTGGTCGTTTTGAGTTCGAGGTACTTCGCGGCAACCGAATCCAAGTCATGGCGCGTTGCTGTCGAATTCAGAACGAATGACTCGAGCATGGAGTCGAAGGTGATCCCGCCGAGCCTGATGGTGTGGTTTGCAAAGATGTGGGCGTCGTATTTCAGGTGATGGCCGAGCTTGGGCGCATCGCTCTCGAGCCACTCGCGCATGCGTTTGAGAACCGATGCGCGGTCTAGTTGCTTGGGCGCGCCGGGATAGCGATGGGCCAGCGGGATGTAGGCGGCTTTGCCGGCTTCAACGCACAGCGAGATGCCGACGATTTCGGCTTCCATGTAGTCGAGGCTGGTGGTCTCGGTGTCGAGGGCGACCAGCTTTGCCTTAGCGATACGTTTGAGCCATTTGTCCAGCGCTTGGTCGGTAAGCACGGTCTCGTAGTCGACATCCGCGGCCGGGGCAAGCGGATCGGCTTGTGTTGTCACTCGGCGCAGCAGGCTTTTGAGCTCGAGGCGCTCATATAGCTCGCGCAGGCGCGCTTCGTCGGCACCGCTCAGCAGCAGTTGCTCCGGGTCGACCTCCAGCTGCAGATCGCAAACGATCGTAGCCAGCTGGCGGTACAGCGGCAGTTGCTCGAGCGTTGCGCGCAGGCTCTCACCAGCCTTGCCCGGAATATCGTCCGAATGCTCGGTGATTGCGTCTAGGCTCTGGTATTCCGCGAGCCACTTGGCGGCGGTCTTGGGACCGACGCCAGGGACGCCTGGGATGTTGTCAGAGGTGTCGCCCGTCAGCGCGAGGAAATCGATGATCTGCGCGGGCGTTACGCCGAATTTTTCCTTCACCCCGTTCGCGTCGAGACGAGTGTCGCTCATCGTGTTGACGAGTGTGACGTCGCCGTCAACAAGCTGCGCCATATCTTTGTCGGAGGTCGAGATCACGGTCTTCAGCCCGTGCGCTGATGCTTGCCGTGCGAGCGTACCGATCACATCGTCGGCTTCGACGCCATCAACCCGCAGCACCGGGATTCCGCTGGCCTTGACTGCATCGATGAGCGGCTCGATCTGGGGCCTGAGATCCTCGGGCATCGTTGGGCGGTGGGCCTTGTACTGCGCGTACAGATCGTCACGGAAGGTCTTGCCGGGCGCGTCGAACACGACCGCGATGTGCTCAGTCGGGTATTCGTCGAGTAGCTTGTAGAGCATGTTGAGCACGCCGAGTATCGCGCCGGTCGGCTCACCGCGGCTCGAGCTTAAGCTCGGCAGCGCGTGGTAGGCCCGGAAGAGATAGGAGCTGCCGTCGACGAGAATGAGTGGCTTGGATCCGATTTCAGAGTCCCCCGCGCGGGTTAGCCTTCATCGCTATCCGCTTCATCACTTGGCGACGCCTCGGTAGCCGCCTCGTCGCCCGCTGCCGGTGTCCCGGTTGCGTCGCCTTCTTCCGACAGCGTCAGCGGGCCCCGCTGGCCGCAGCTCGCGAGCATGAAACAAACGATAACGCCCAGAGCCAACTCTCGCAGACCCCGCAGTGTCATTTCAGCTGCGGTCCTTGCGCGTTCGCGCCAGCTCTGCTGCAACGCGCCGATAAGCCTCGCGAAACGGGATGCCTTCGCCAACGACGAGCGCGTTGGCCCGCTCAGCAGCGCGCAGCTCGTCGCCAAGCTCGATGTTGTCCGCTCGAAAGCGAATGCCGCCAAGCGCGTGCGCCATGATTGCCGTCGCCGCAACAGCCAGGTCGATGCTGCGGAACAGTGGCGCCTTGAGTCGCTGCAGATCGCGATGGTAGCCCGAAGTTAGTTTAGCCGTGATGGCCAGGGTTTCCGCGAGCGCGCCCGCAGGCACGGCGGCAGCGCTGCGGATAAGCTCGAACACGTCGGGGTTGCGCTTTTGCGGCATGATCGAGGAGCCGGTCGTCATCTCTTCGGGCAGCGTTATGAACGCGAACTCCTGCGTGTAGTACAGCAGGAGGTCCGCTGCGAGCCGGCTCAGGTCGCCCATGAGAAGCGTAATCTCGAATATCAGGGCGGCCTCTGCCTTGCCGCGGCTGAGCTGAACGGCAGTGACCGGCTCCTGCGTCTTCGCGAAACCGAGCGCGGTGCGCGTGGCTTCGCGATCGAGGCCGAGACCGGGCACGCCATAGCCCGCAGCGGAGCCGAGCGGGTTGGAATTCGCCCGCGCGACCGCCCGCTCGATGCCGGCGGCGTCGTCATCTAGCTCGGCGGCAAAGCCATCTGCCCAGAGCGCGACCGAGCTTGGCATTGCGGCCTGCATATGCGTGTAGCCGGGCAGGGCGATAGTTCCCTGCTCGCTGCTCAGCCGCTGGAGCGCGGCGACGACGGCGCGAGCACCGGCCGCCAGTTCTGCCGCGGCATCCATCATATAAAGCCGTAACGCGACGAGCACCTGGTCGTTGCGCGACCGGCCCAGGTGCACGCGTCCACCCGCTTCACCGATGCGCTCGATCAGCCGTCGCTCGAGTGCGCTATGGGCATCCTCTTCTTCGAGCGCGATGTGCCAGTGGCCGCGCGCGTGCTCCGCGCCCAGCGCGGCGAGGCCGTCGCAAATTGCCGCGCAGTCGTCTTCGGCCAACAATTTCTGTTTCGCGAGCATGCGCGCGTGCGCGATCGAAGCGCGCACATCGTAGGCGACGAGCCGCTCATCGAGCCGGTGGTCCTCGCCGGCGGTGAACGCGAGAATACGCTCATCGAGCGGTTTGCCTTTGTCCCATAGCCGCTGTCCGCTCATGGTGCTAGCTCGTCTGCTCCGCAGGGCTCAGCTCTTCAATGTCGGTAACGACAAGCGTGCCGGCGCCTTCGTTCGTAAAGACCTCGAGCAGCAGGCTATCCGGAAGCTCGTAAGAGATCACGTGAACGCGCGGCACACCTTCGCGCAGCGCGCGCTCGATCGCTGCGGCCTTCGGTAACATGCCGTCGGCAATACGGCCCTCTTTCTTCAGGCGCGCGAGGCCGGCGATATCGATATAAGAAATCAGCGAGCGAGGATCGTCGCGAGACTCCAGGATTCCTGCCGCGCCGGTTGCGAGGATCAGTTTTTCCGCGCCGATCGCGGCGGCAATAGCGGCGGCAATCGTATCGGCGTTGATGTTGAGCAGCGTTCCAGACGCATCCGCCGACAGCGGGCTGATCACGGGGACAAAACCATTGTCCAACTGCTTTAGCAGCACGTTTGAGTCGACGGCATCGATATCACCGACGAAACCGTAATCGATGGGCTCGCCGCCGTCGCGCGGGACAGGCGGGCGCTTATGGGCCTGGATCAGGCCGGCATCCACGCCGCTGATCCCGACGGCCGGGAGGCCAAGCTGTCGGCACGCTGCGAGGATCATCGTATTGATCTGACCATTGAGCACCATGGTGGCGACCCTGAGCGTGTCGGCATCGGTGACCCGCCGGCCCTCGACGAACTGACTCGTGATGCCGAGCGATTTGGCGAGCGCCGTCGACTGCGGCCCGCCACCGTGAACGAGAACGACGCGAATACCTACGCCGTGCAAGATCGCGATCTGCTCGACGATTGCCCGCGTTGCTTCGGGAGACTCGAACGCCTCCCCGCCAGCCTTGAGCACGAAAATTTTTCGCTTGAACATGCGAATGTAAGGCGCGGCATGCTTGAGTGCCGTGACGACTATCGCCCGTTCGCTACCTGTCAATCGTGACATCGTGATCACCCTTTCAACATGCGGTACAGCACCGCCATTTGCGCATACATACGGTTACGGGCCTCGGCGATGACCACGCTGCGCGGCCCATCGAGGATCCGATCGGCGACGACAACGCCGCGCCGAACGGGCAGGCAGTGCATGAAGCGGCAGTCCGGCTGCGCCGTCGCAAACCACGGCTCGTCGACACACCAGTCGATGAGCTCCTCGCGCAGCGCCTGATCGCCGACCTTGTCTCCGTAGTGACGCGTGGAAGTCCACGATTTCGCGTAGACCACGTGCGCGCCCTCGAGCGCTTCGGCGCGCTCGGTGGTCTCAGTCACCGTGCCGCCGGAAGCGTCAGCGAGCACACGGGCCTTTGCCATGATTGGCTCGGGCAGCTCGAAGCCCTCGGGGCGCAACACTACGACGTCCATGCCGCGCATGGCAGCCATTTTCACGGTCGTCGATGGCACAGCCAGTGGCAGCGCGCGAGGGTGGTAGGCCCACGACAGCACGAAGCGGCCGCCTGCCTTGGGAACGCCTAAGTCGTCCATCGTTTTCCAGTCGGCGAGGCTCTGGCAAGGGTGCTGGATTGCGGACTCCATGTTGATCAGCGGCACGTCGACAAGCTCGGCCAGATCTTCGAACTCTTGGTCGGCGACCTCGCGCTCGAGATTGCGCCGCTCCGCAAAGGCACGGATGCCCATGATGTCGCCATAGGATGCGATCACGGGCACGGCCTCGCGGATGTGCTCGGCCGCCGCACCGTCCATGACGATACCGGGCCGTGTCTCGATACCATGTATCGACATGTCCGGCGAGATGACGAACGAGCCGCCGCCGAGACGCGCCATGCCAGCCTGAAACGATGCCAGCGTGCGCAGCGACGGGCTCAGAAACAGCAGTGAGAGTATCTTCCCTTCGAGAGCGCGCGGCTCGGGATACTGCTCGAGGCGCTGCGCCAGCTCGAGCAAAGAGCCGATCTCCGCGGTCGAAAAATCGGCGAGATCATTGAAGCGATGCATCGGTGAGCTCCTCCAGAGCGTGGGCGAGTCGGTCTATATGCTGCGCCTCGAGTATCAGCGGCGGCAGCAGCCGCAGAACGTGGGGATCGGCGCTCGTGCCGACGAGAATGTCGCGCGCGAGCAGCGCATCGCGGACGAGCGTGGCCTTGACACGTGTTTTCAGTCCCAGCAGGAGTCCGGCGCCTCGGATTAGCTCGACCGGCCCCCGCGGGCAGCGCTCGCGAATGAGCGCCGACATTGTGCGCACGTTTTCCAATAAATGCTCGGACTCAATCGTTTCGATGACGGCCTCAATGACGGCGCAGGCGAGCGGTCCGCCGCCGAAAGTCGTGCCGAGATCGCCGGCCTTGAGGTCCTTCGCGAGGTCCTGCGTCATGATCACGGCGCCGCACGGGAAGCCACCGCCGAGGCCCTTCGCTGTTGTGAGCAAATCCGGCCGGATACCGTAGAGGGTCGCGCCGAAGGGCGCTCCGAGGCGCCCCACGCCGCTTTGAACCTCGTCGAGTATTAGCAGCGCGCCGGCGCGATCACAGGCGCTGCGCGCGGCCGCCAGATACCCAGGGGCAAAATCGTAGGCGCCCGCGAGCCCTTGCACTGGCTCGATTATTAGTGCGGCTGTCTGTGCATCGACGGCGGCCTCGAGCGCCGCGGCATCGTCCCTCGGCACGAAGACGACGTCCATCGGTGTGCGGGGGAAACCGTACCAGCGATCCTTCGAGCCCCAGGTCACGGCGGCGGCGGCGGCGCTGCGGCCATGAAAGCCGTGCTCGATTGCAACGACCTTCGGCCGCGCGGTCGCGCGCAGCGCGATCCGCAACGCGTTCTCGTTCGCCTCGGCGCCGCTGTTGACGAAGAACACCCGATCCAGGCCCTCGGGAGCAAATCCGGCAACTCGATCGGCAGCCGCGTCGCGGATCTTCAGATTGACTGCGTTGCTCTGGAAATACAGCTGCTGTGCCTGGCTCGACAGCGCCGCAACGAGCCGCGGATGGCCGTAGCCAAGCGCCGCGACGGCATGGCCGCCATAGAGATCGAGGACTCGTCGGCCGGCTTCGTCCTGAATGTAGACGCCCGTACCCGAGACGGGCACGAACGGCAGCATTGGATAGACCTCGGTCAGCTGTGCGTGCATTGCGGTCATCGTCAGATCCATCCCGGCGGCGCGATCATGAGTCCTTCGGTTTCCGGCCAGCCGAGCAGCCGGTTCACCCATTGCAGCGCTCCGCCCGCGGCGCCTTTAACCAAATTATCGATGACGCAGCACACCGTGATCGTCTGCGCATCGGCGTCGACACTTAAGTTTGCGAAATTGGTGCCGACGACGTCCTTCAGTCGCGGCGGCGCTTCGAGGACGCGCACGAAAGCGGCGTTTCGATAGTAGTCGGCAACGGCGGCGCGAATCTGCTCCGGTGAGTCGTTCGTAGCGCGCGGCGCGAATACGGTGGCGTGAATTCCGCGCGCGAATGGACCTGAGTGCGGCACGAAGTGCAGCTCAATCGACCGCCGTGTGGCGGCCTCGCTCAGCACGCGGACCTCAGGGTCGTGGCGGTGCTTCAGCGGCTGATAGGCGAATACGTTGCTCTGCCGCACGGGGTGGTGAGTTGTCTCACGCGGTGTGCCGCCAGCACCGGTGCTGCCGGTGATTGCGCTGACGCAAAAATTGGGCTCGCTCAAGCCCTTTGCGGTCAACGGTACGATCGACAGCAACATGGCTGTTGCGAAGCACCCCGGCTGGGCGGCGTGCGGCGTGTCGATCTCTTCCAAGTGCTCGGGCACCGCGCAGCGGAAGGACTCGAGCAGATGGGGTGCGGCGTGCGCGGCGTGATAGATTTCTTCGTACTGCGCGGTCGACCGGAAGCGGAAATCGGCCGACGCATCGACGACGGTGAGCTGGATGCCGGCTGCATCGGCTGCGCCGAGCAGCTGCGCGACGAGTGGCGCTGACGCGCCGTGCGGCGCGGCGGAGACGGCTATCCAGCGCGGCGCGTCGGCGAGCCGCTCGATGGCCGTGTCGAGCGAGACGAATCGCTCTGTGGCGAAGACTGGGCCCAGGTGCGCGAACGCCTTGCCGATCGGCTGGCCGGCAGCACTCATCGACACGGCCGCCCCGAGGCGGAGCCGCGGGTGCTGGGCGATCAGCCGCAGGAACTCCCCAGCGACATAGCCGGAGCCGCCGAGGACGATAACGGGCAGCGACGTTGTGCTCATGCCTGCTCGGCCGCTCGAGCGGGCAGGCCCAGCGTCTGCAGCAGCAGATCGCCGAGGTCGGCTCCGTTGGTAAGTGCGTTGATCGCGCGCACGTGGCTGCGCTGCTCGATGATGTCGATGCCGACCTGATTGTCGGTTGCCGGGCCCGTAACGGCGGCAGGCTCAATCTCGAACATTTCCCGCAACAGCTTGATACCGCCCCAGGCGCCGACCGGGTCATTGGCACATAGCACGACGGCGCTGAGCGCCGCTCGGACCGTGTCGTCCTTGAGAATCGTTTCCACGCCGTAAGCGCCAAGCAAGCCGTCACCGAGCTCGAATATGATCAGGTCCGGACGGTCGTCAGCCATCCGCGTCAGCAGCGTGCGCGTTAGCGCCGGCGCATTGAGCGGCGTCGTCGCGAGAATGCCATGATCCGTGAAAATGCCTGTGCGACGGGCGCCGGCATCTTCCATCGCGAGAATATCGCGGCGCAGTGCAACCCCTGTGGCCTTGAACGCATTGACGGTCAGGCCATTGTGACGAAACCGGCTGATCGTGGCGCAGGCCGCGACGGTCTTGCCAGCGTCCATGCACGTGCCTGCGATCGCAATGACCGGAACACCGCGCACATCGACCGTAGCAGCCTGGTCGAGCGGCGCTGAGCCAACGCGTGCGGGCACGCCGATTCGTTCACCGAGATACGGAAAATCGAGAACAGTGCCGAGCACCCGGCAATCAAAGGGTTGGCCGTGATTCGGGTTGATCGAGTCACAAATGCCCATCACCCCGCCGAGGTTGAGGATCTGTATCGTGTCTCCGGGCGCAAGCTCAGTTGGCAGGTGGCCCGAGTAGCCGAACAGCGCCTTGCGGTGCCCGAGTGCACCGACGATGACATCACCGCGCTTGACCTGTGCCATGCGTCCGCTAGTAAGCTCGAGTGTGTTGTAGCGCGACTTGGTGTTCAAAACCTCTACGGCGATTAGAATACCTTCCTCACACGGGATCTTCGGACTTACTCGAATTTCGTGGCTGAGGTCATTCGCAATCGCTACCGAAGCGATTTTATCGACGATTAACGATCGCATGTCACTCACCTCGCGCGCGCGTATAAAGCATGCCCGGCAGCGACAAGATCGTCGAGAAGCCGAGCGCATCAGCCGGGGTCCACTCGCCGGCCGACTCGCCGTACGTGCCACGGCTTGCTGCCATGAGCGAATGTGGTGAGTCTGTGCCTACGACAAAGAGGCTGCCTGGGCGCAGCAGGCAGCGCACCGTGCCCGTTACGCGTTTCTGCGAGGAGGCGAGCAGCGCCTCGATGTCGCGGCAAGCGGGATCGAGCTGCTTGCCCTCGTGGATGAGGTCGCCGTAGATCAGGGCGAGTGGCTCTTTGACTCGCTGCTGGATTGCGCTCAGCGTGAGTTTCTCGAGTTCGCGGTGGGCAGTCAGCAGGATCTCTGCTGCCGGCGCCTCAAACGCGACCCGGCCCTTGGTGCCGATGATCGTGTCGCCAAGGTGGATGCCGCGGCCAAGCCCGAAGCGGCTCCCGACGGCCTCGAGCTTCTCGACTATGGCGACCGGACTGGAGGTTTTGCCATCGATCGCAGTTGGCACGCCGCGCGTGTATTCGACCGTGATTTCCTCAGCGGGCTGCGGGTTCGTATGCGCCGTCGGGCTCAGCACCCAGGCTGACTCGGGAATGCTCTGGGTCGAGGTTAGCGTCTCGGTGCCACCGATCGTGACGCCCCAGAGGCCCCGGTTGATCGAGTAGGCCGATCCCTTCGTGGGCACGGGCAGACCGCGCTGCTCCAGATAGGCAACCTGGTCTTTTCGCGCCCAGGAATGATCGCGCACCGGTGCTAGCACCTCGAGCTTCGGCGCGAGCGTCCTCAGGATGATCTCGAACCGAACCTGGTCGTTGCCGGCTGCCGTGCAGCCGTGAGCGACCGTGCCGGCGCCGAGCTCGCGCGCAAGCTCGGCGAGGTAGCGGGCCTGGATGCCCCGCTCGGCACCGACGCATAGTGGATAGAGCTGGCCACGCCGCACGTTGCCCATGACCAGGAATTTGAGCACGTCGTCGAAAAACGTATCGCGCGCCTCGATGAGCACGTGATCGGTTGCGCCTAGTGCTAGGGAGCGTTCGGCAAGCGTGTCCTTGGCTGCGGAATCAAGGCCGCCGGTGTCAACAGTTGCCGTTACGACGGGACGCTTGTAGGTTTCCTTGAGCCAGGGCACACAGAAAGACGTGTCCAGACCGCCGGAAAACGCGAGGATGATCGGAGAGTCGTTAGTATTCATGTAGTGGCCTTTCGTAGGTGCTCGCGCAAGCGGCTGGTCAGGCGTCGTTGCTGCGCTGCGTCGGTGGTTGCAACGAAGATTGCGTCGTCGCCAGACAGCGTGCCGACAACTTCCGGCCACTCGATGCGATCTAGCGTCACGGCGACGCGCTGAGCGGCGCCAATGGCGGTCGTGATCACGAGCAGATGCGGGCCGGCCGGGCGGATTTCGCGCACGAGCTCGGCAACGAGGCGCAGCGCCTCTTCGTCGTCGGCGGGCCGCTTGGCCCGCGGCGGCAGCTCGTAGCCCGACTTGAGCTTGGCGACGCCGAGATCCTTGAGGTCGCGGCTTACGCTAGACTGCGTTGCGGTAAAGCCTTCCGCGCGCAGCATGCGCACGAGCTCGACCTGGCGCGTAATAGTCTTGCGCTCGAGGAGCCGGACGATAGCGCGGCGGCGTGCTTGCTGTTGGGCTAGAGCACTGGGCATTTCACGGGTGGAGGTACGAATAAAGTTGCGCATAGATTATCTGTTATGTGCAAGTAGCGCAAGTCTCTCGTCGGCACCACCGCGGCGCTGGCGTTGGTCGGCATGACGGGCGGCCTCGAGACAGTCGCGGTCGCGACCGGCAAAGATCCGCGGTTCACAGTCATCTGGCTGCATGGCCTCGGGGCCGACGGCCACGACTTCGAGCCGATTGTGCCTGCGCTAGGGCTCACAACTGCGGTGCGGTTTGTTTTCCCGCATGCGCCAGTCAGGCGTGTCACGATCAACCAGGGCATGGCGATGCGGGCCTGGTACGACATACTCGCGCTTGATCGCCTGACGGTTGAAGATGAGGCCGGCATACATGCGAGCCAGGCCGCCGTAGCGGCGCTGATCGAAGATGAGCTCGCGCGTGGCATCGACGCGAAACGCATCGTCCTCGCGGGTTTCTCGCAGGGAGGCGCAATCGCGCTGCATACGGGGCTGCGCATGCCTTACGCGCTGGGTGGCATCATGGTGCTGTCTGCTTACCTGCCGTTGCGCAGGACCCTTGCTGCAGAGCGCACCGACGCCAATGCGGCAACGCCTATTTTGATGGCGCACGGTAGCTATGACCCCGTGTTACCCGAGGCCCTGGCGGTTGAGTCGCTACGCTCGCTCGAGCAACTGGGCTACGCCGTCGAGTGGCACAGCTATCCAATGGCGCACATGGTCTGCGGTGAGGAAATTAAGGATATCTCGCGCTGGCTCAACGCGTGCTTCGCTGCTGCGGACGGCTGAAGAATGCGGCGCCTGCTGCGATCAGGCGCTCACCGAGAATGCGTAGCTAGACTCGCCGCTCGCCTGCCCATCGGCGCGGAAGCTGCGCTCGCAGAACCGCGCGCGGCCATCGGCACCGAGCACGATAACGGTCGAGGAGCGCGTGCCGTAATGCGCGTCGGTGATGAAGATCTCCGTGCGGCGCCGAGCGAGTGCCGCATCGGCCGACTCGGCGGCCGCCTCAGCGCCCTTGGATAGCAGTTCGAGCAACGAAGCCTCGGGCTGGCTTTTGCCGAAGCTCCCGCTCAAGCTCTCTTGGGCGCGGCGAACCCTGGGCCAATCGGCCCCGAGCGGCGCGTTACTAATGGCATGAACGCCAGCGTGCAGCTGCATGGGCGCGACGCCGGTAGCGGCATAGTGAAACTCAGCGCCGTCCCAGAGCAAGAGGTTGCAAGGACCGAAGTCGGCGCTCGACGCTGCGAAACCCGCCGCGAATTTCGCTGCGGTCTGGTCGCTGCTCAGGAAGTCACGCACCAGGCTGCCTCGCGAGCGGGCGAACTTTCGCGGATTCTCCTGAGGCAGGTTCGTGATGGCGGCCAGCCGGCCGCGGCGATCGACGGCGAGCCAGCCGCCGCCGGCAAGGAGATCCCGGCCTCCCAGGATCGTCGGTGCGTCCGGCCACCAATCTGCGGCCGCAGTCGGTCGTGTGTGCAGCTCATCCCGATTGGCGGCAAACACGAGGGTATGGTCCGGATTAACTCCGCAAGCGAATGCCGCGATGCACATCGAGATCAGGTCACCGCAAACGCAGCATCGGGGCTCGACTCCGGCCGAGACGGGCACAGCGTCGGACAAGCTGGACAAGCGCTCCTCGGCAGCAACAGCTGGTCGTAGAGATAGGTCGTCGCGCAGCGGTCACATCGCCCGATGCCGATCTCGTCGCCGCATCGGACCGTGCGCATGAGGTTCCATGCCCACTCGAAGGTGAGCGTCGGCTTCGGGACGATACGCAGATGAGTCTCATAGCATTGACAGAAACAGTTGCCGAGCTCGATGTTACCGCGAAGCGACGGTCCCGGCAGCGCTTCGACAGATATCAGACCATTGGCGAGCATCAGGTTGACGAAGACGCCCGATTCCAGGGTCCGGGCTGGCGTGCGGATCAGCGGGGTGATCTGCGTCGGTGTTTTACCGCGACGACGCTTGATCGGCGCATCGGCGTTGTACTTGAAGTAACTTGTGTAGAGCTTTCTGATTCGATCGTCACTGAGTCCGGTCAGGTGGCGAATCGTCCCCGTTCGAGCTTCATGGCGGATCATCCGCATCGCGAGCTCGAAACGTGCTCTCTCTCCACGGTAGCGGTCGTCTGTTGTGCGCACTGTACGTCCTCGTCGCTGGTTTTGGATCAAATTGGGTAGTTTCTTGACCTTAGCCTAGGCCAACCATAAATGGTAATTTAGGACCATATATGGCAATTTATTAGAAAAAGGGGCTCCCATATGCCGAACAACCTTCGACGGGCGGACTGGCTGGTAGAAATCCGTGAGCTCAACGAGCTGTTCCTGTCTTATCTTCGTGTGCTGGCTTCTGGCGGCCAGGCGTGCCTAGGTCTCCCGCGTCGTGTCGTTCGTCGTCTGCGGGATACGGATCCTGCGGCGCTGGATCGCGTAGCCGAGCTGCCGACGGCGCTGTTCTGCCTGAACCTGAATCAGCCAGCCCAACGCCAGGGCTTCATACCGCCCGCACGCGTCTCGGAGCAGATGCGCGTGTCGTTGGCGGTGATGATCTTGAGTAACGCTCGGAACATGGCTCGAAATCGCGCATTCGAGGCGCGCATGTTCTTGCATCTATCGGGCGAGGATGTGGAGCAGCTGCGCGCGATGCCGCCACAGGATTTGCTTTCCCTGGCGAACTCGCCGGACATTCTGAGCTGCGCATTCGCGGACGGCGGACTCCGATGGCCGGCCCTGCTCCGCGACGATAAACCTGAAGCTGCACGAATGCTGATATTGATCGCGCTGCAGCCTGACCTCGCAGCGCCGGAATTACGCCTTAGCGGGCCGGCTGATCTGGGCCGGCGTTCCTTCGGCTGACCGCTCCCGGCGGAGTATTGCGCCTGGCGCTGCGGCGCCAGTGCGCCGGTTTAACCGATTGCGTTTAGAATGATGGGCTATATCTAAGTTCACGGAGTGCCCGCTCTGGACGCCCTCGTCATCAACGATCTGCGTAAGGTCTACAGAAACGGACTAGAGGCCCTGAAGGGCATTAACCTCATCGTCAAGGAGGGCGACTTCTTCGCCCTGCTCGGCCCGAACGGCGCCGGCAAAACGACGGCGATTGGGATCATCACCTCGCTCGTCAACAAGACGAGCGGCACCATCAGCGTATTCGGCCTCGATATCGACTCGCATCTGGAGGCCGCAAAGGCCTGTATCGGCGTTGTGCCTCAGGAGGTCAATCTCAATATCTTCGAGAAGAACGAGAATATCCTGATCAACCAGGCGGGCTACTACGGCGTGCCGCGAGCAGAGGCGAGGCTGCGTGCGGAGAAATATCTCAAAGCGCTCCACCTATGGGACCGGCGCCATGACGTCGCTCGCAACCTGTCTGGCGGCATGAAGCGTCGGCTCATGATTGCCCGAGCCTTAGTCAACGAACCGAGGTTGTTGATCCTCGACGAGCCTACAGCCGGCGTCGACATCGAGATTCGGCGTTCCATGTGGGCGCTATTGCGCCAGCTCAACGAAGCGGGCATGACTATTATCCTCACGACCCACTATCTCGAGGAAGCCGAGAGTCTGTGCCGTAATATCGCGATCATAGACGACGGGCGCATTATCGAGAACGACTCGATGAGCAACGTCGTGCGAAAGCTGCAGCGCGAGGTTTTCGTTCTTACGCTGCGCGAGGCAATTGGGCAGGCGCCAGAGCTCAACGGCTTCGATGTCACGCTGCGCAACGAGCACGAAATCGAGGTCGAGGTGACCAAAGAGCATAACCTCAACGATCTGTTCGGCGCCTTGTCGGCCGGGGGGCTCAGCGTGACCAGCATGCGCACGCGCAGCAACCGCCTCGAAGAACTGTTCATGCGCCTTGTCGAGAGCAAGAACAAGGTGGCTGCACCATGACGGATGGCCTTGACTCGCTGGCAGTTAGACTTGCGACTCCCGGTCAGGCAGACCTGCTGAAGATCAACCTAGTCGGTCTTGTGACAATTGTGCGCAAGGAAGTCAGTCGAGTTATGCGTATCTGGGTGCAGACGATCGTCCCGCCGGCGATCACTATGACACTTTACTTCGTCATCTTCGGCAGCCTTATAGGCCGCAGAATCGGAGAGATGGACGGCGTTCCGTACACGTTATTCATCGCGCCTGGCCTGATCATGATGGCCGTGATCACCAACTCCTTCGGCAACGTTGTCTCGTCGTTCTTTTCCGGCAAGCTTCAACATCACCTCGAGGAGATGCTGGTATCGCCGCTGTCAGTCGCGACAATTATTGCCGGCTACGTTGTGGGCGGCATCGTGCGCGGCCTTGCTGTTGCGGCCATGGTCACGGTCGTGGCGATGTTTTTCGCGGATCTACGCGTGGAGCATCCACTCATCACGATATCGGTGATCGTGCTTACGGCAGCGACCTTCTCGTTGGCGGGTCTCCTGAACGCAATATTCGCAAAAAACTTCGATCAGATCTCGATCATTCCGACGTTCGTGCTGACGCCGTTGACTTATCTGGGCGGCGTGTTCTTCTCCATTGCCTTGTTATCGCCGAGCTGGCAAGCGATTGCTCATATAAACCCGATTCTCTATATGGTTAACGCGTTCCGCTATGGAATGCTGGGGACCTCGGACATCTCGATCGGCAGCGCCTATGCGATCATCATCGCCGCCGTGCTGGTGCTCTACGCTGCGGTTTACTGGCTTCTGCGCCGCGGGACGGGACTCAGAGGCTGACGTGTGCGGCCGGTTCGCCTATTTCGTGCCGACCGAGCAGCTTGTGTGCGAATACCAGTTGCGGTCGGCGCCGGAGTTTGCAGCGCACTATAACGTTGCACCGAGCCAAAGCGTCGTGGCTATCCGGCAGTCTCCCGAGGGCGATCGGCAGGCATCGCTGCTGCGCTGGGGGCTTGTGCCCCATTGGGCCAAGGACCCTTCCATCGGCAGCCGCATGATCAACGCGCGCGCCGAGACCCTCGCGCAGAAACCGGCGTTTCGTCAAGCTTTCAAGCGCCGTCGCTGTATCATACCGGTGAGCGGGTTCTACGAATGGGGCCCGAGCCGCGCGGGAAAATGGCCTTACTTCGTCAGCGCCAAGGACTCGCCACTGCTGAGTCTGGCCGGCCTATGGGAGCAGTGGAGCGGCGGCGGCGAATTCTTGGAATCATGCACGGTCGTGACCGTCGCCGCGTCGCCGCAACTCGAAAAGGTGCACGAGCGTATGCCGCTATGCTTGCCGGAGTCGGCATATCGGGATTGGCTCGACCCGCAGACCTCCGCCGACGACTGTCTGTCCCTGGTCGAGTCCGCGGCTGCCCGTCCCGACCTCGACATCCGGCCCGTGAGCCGGGCCGTCAACAGCCCCCGTAACGACACGCCGGCGCTCGTTGATGCGGTGGCGATTTCCTCGGCTTGAGCGCGTGCGAGCCGACCGACTTTTGCGTTAATCCTGCGGCAGCAGAAGATCCGTGCCGCGGTAGTTCAAGATCACGCCTTCGGGCGTGATTTCGATGACCCGAGGGCCCTCGTTTAGAGATTCTCCTTCGACATATTTCGTCGAGTTGATGTAAACGAAGCGCTGCGATGGATTGGTGCTGAACACGAGCAGCTCGAGTGCGAGCTCGGGCACGGCTATGCCTGCGGCGCGTGCCTCGAGAATTGACATAGCGCTCGCGGGGATGGTCCCTGAGGCGGTCGTCGTCTCGCTTGTCCGCGGTGCGCCGCCGGCCGCAGTATTCGATGATGCTTGAGCCGGCTGCGTCGCCGCTGCGGCTCGCGTTGCTTCACTCGAGAGGCTGCGCGTGGCCGTGCGGGCTGCGGTTTGCGTCGCCCGGGCCGCTGGCCGCTCGGCAGCGACGCTCGGTTGTAGTGCAACCGCAGCTCCAGGCGCCGGCGCCGATGTGCGCCACCACGCCCACGCAAGCACGACGACACACACGCTGAGACCGGCGATTACCGCAAAGAGCCACGCCGACGGGCGCGCCTGAGCAACCACTACAGGCAGGTCGCTGATGCCCGGCACAGCATCGCGCTGACGTTCTTTCTCGGACTTTTTCAGCGCATCGAGAATGAACGACATGTCAGTGGGGCTCCGCCAGCACGGGCGTGCTCGGTACTGCTGTCTCAGTGTTGATGACGATCTGCGTTTGCGTGCCAACGATGCCATCGACGGTGAGTCGACGTTCGCGCTGGAAATTCCGGACCCGCTCCTCGAGCGCGCTGTCGAAGACGTCGGAAGGTCGCGGTGACGTCGCCTCCCCATAGATAATGGCGAGACTATCTCTGAGCCAGATGATGTCATCACCGCTCGAGCCTGGGCCGATAGCGCTGCCGTCGGCGTTAACGGGTCGCCAGAGAATCAAGTGATCGCCGTACCAGTAATTGGCCAGGTCGTCGAGTGTGATCGGGTAGTCTAGACCTCCCGCGCGCAGCGTTGCGGTGGTCGCATCGAGCCTGCTGAGCACGATCTGAAACTCATCGCCGCGCGCGTCTATCAGGCTCAGGATCGCGGGCCGATTCAAGCGCATCAAGTGGTTCAGCGTGCCCTTCTGGAACCAGCACCGCAGCTGCTGCTGCAGCGCCTGCTCGCAGGCGTTCGTGCCGCCGGACTCATAGCTCGCGCCCCAGAGGCCAAATAGGTCTGTAAACGCGCTGTCAGTGTTCTTCGGCACCGCGGGGTCCTCGAGCAGAGAGGCCATCGTCCGCCTTATTACCGGTGTCGGCTCCTGTATCGGCTTGAACGCTGCTTCGATGGCCGGAGCGGGCCCCGCCGTTCTATCGACGACAGCAACGGCTGCCTGTTCAATTACCGGCTGCGCCGGTGGCACCTCGGGAATTGTATAAAGCACGGTCGCAAGCCCGATGGCGCCGATCCCGGTGACCGTCAACGCTGCGGCCAAATGAGCCCTCCAACCGACCATGCGGGGCTTGCCGAATACCTCGACCGCCGCGCGCCTCACGAGTCGCGCGTCGATGCTGCGAGTGTCTTGCGTATACGCGGCGAGCAGTGTGCGATCGGCGATGACATTGATGATTCTGGGGATGCCATCGGACTGCCGAAAGATTTCGCGCACGGCAGACGGTGTGAAAATTCCGCCACCCGCACCGGCCACCTTGAGCCGGTGCTCCAGGTATTTGCCGGTGTCGGCCAGGTTCAGCGGCTCGAGGTGGTAGCGGCCCGTGACGCGCTGCGCAAGCTGGCGCATATCCTCACGCGCCAACAGGTCGCGGAGCTCAGGCTGGCCGATAAGGATGATCTGCAACAGCTTCTGTTTCGGCGTCTCGAGGTTCGTGAGCAACCGCACCTGCTCGAGAATATTCGGCGAAAGGTTCTGTGCCTCATCGACGATCAGTACCGTGCGCCGGCCGCGTGCATGCGCATCGAGCAGGCGCCTGTTGAGCTCGCCGATCAACATCTTGTTGGAGTTATCGGCAGGGGGCGGGATCTTAAGTTCCTCGAGGATCGCCGCGAGAAACTCCGGTACCGATAACTCCGGGTTGAGAATCAGCGCGACGTCAGCCTCGTCCGGCAGCTGCTCGAACAGCGTGCGCACGAGCGTGGTCTTGCCAGTGCCAACCTCGCCTGTGAGCTGGATGAATCCGCCGCTATGGGAGATACCGTAGATCAGGTGCGCGAGCGCATCGGCGTGGCGCTGGCTCAGATAGAGGTAGCGTGGATCCGGTGTTATCGAGAAAGGCTTTTCTCGAAGCCCGAAATATTGTTTGTACATACGCTCGGCTACACGCTGCAGTGCCCTGCGCCGCGAATCGACGGCGCCCGGGCATGCGGGTTCAGTTCATGACCTCGATCGTGACGACCTCGGAGACGATCGGTGGATCGTGCGGGATGTGCAAATGGTCGCCGAGCACGAGCCGCAGCTCATGGCGACCTGACGTCAGCTCGACCGTCGTTTCTGTTTGTCCCAGGCCGAAATGCACGTGCTGGGCATCCGCCGGAACCGGTTGGTCGAAGCTCATAAGCTCTGTGTCGATCAGCAGATGATGGTGGCCCGTGTTGGGCAGGTCGATACCGGCTGGCGCGACGCCTGCGCCCTTGAGCCCGAACACGACCCTGACGGGGCTGCTTACGCTCGCCCCGTCGGCAGGCTCTACGATATACACCATCGCCCCTGCCGGTGACGCCTTGCGCATTGCAGCGGGGGCGGCGGCGGTTGCCGGGGCCATCGACTCGACGGCTGGTTCGGCGGTTTCTGGTGCACCGTCCTGACCGCAGCCTGCAAGCATGAGGGCGGTTGCGGCGAGACTTAGGCTCAATCGAAAGTTCATCGCTGTTCTCCTTGCGGCGCTGCGCTCGGCGCAGCGGTCGCCGGTGATATTTGCGGACGAGGGCGACAAATGTAGCACATGCTCTTAGGGTTGATCGCCGCGTCCTCAATGGCTGCGGCACGCAGGATCTATTTCAGTCCGTTGGCGGAGCTGGGTCGTCTCCGGCGGGCTCTGGCGCGTCTGGCGGCGCGGTCTTCTCACGCCGCCTCGGCGCAGCTTGCTTCTTCGCCGGCGCAGCCCGACGCGCGAGCTCGGCGGGCGCAAAGTCGTCGACGGCGAGCAGTTCCAGCGTGCCGCGATCGAAGCTTCTGATCTCTTCGGCTTCGGCGGCCGTGAGAATTCCGACACGCTCGGCTTCGTCGATCTGCCCCGGGGTATCCTCCCGCGTGAGTCTGCCGTCGCGGCTCGCGTCGAAAATCTTGCGTTCCAGCAGGCGGACCCTATCGGCCCCCTCGAGTGCCTGCTGCAGAAGCCCAAGCGGGTTGCTCGGCTCGACCGTCTTATATATGTGGTCGCAAAGCCGCTCGCGCGTCGGTGTCGGGTTGATTATTAGCTCTACGATTTCCTGGCCGAGCTCGTCCGAGGGCGATGAGAACATCCGCCCGCGCGGAAAGATCAACACACGCAAGCAGGCCGCGACGAAGCGATTCGGGAAGTTGCGCAGAAAGCTATGCAGCTGTTCCTGGGCCCGGTAGAGCAGGGTGCGGCAAGCCCATTCGACCAGAGGTCTATCGGCCGCGGGCGAACCCTGATTCTCAAAGTCCTTTAGCACCATAGAGGTCAGATAGAGATAGCTCAAAATGTCGCCGAGGCGGGCCGACAGAAGCTCCTTGCGTTTCAGAGCTCCGCCGAGCGTGAGCAGAGCGACGTCGGCCGCAAGCGCGAAAGATGCGCTATAGCGGTTGATGCGTTGATAGTAGCGGCGCGTGAAACCCGCTGCCGGTACGTCAGTAAAACGCGACAGCGTCAGCCCCATGACGAGCGAGCGCATGGCATTGGAGATCGCATAGCCGACGTGCCGAAACAGCAGCCGGTCGAATGCGACCAACCCGCGCGTCTTATCCTCGTCCTGCAGCGCGTTGAGCTCGGCGAGCACGAATGGGTGACAGCGAATCACACCTTGGCCGAAGATGATCAAGTTGCGCGTCAGAATGTTCGCGCCTTCCACGGTAATTGCGATCGGCACAGACTGATAGCCGCGAGCCAGGTAGTTCTTAGGGCCGAGCATGATTGCCTTGCCACCGTGAACATCCATTGCATCGTTGGCCACCTGGCGACCCATCTCCGTGTTGTGATATTTGAGAATAGCGGTTGGCACGGCCGGTTTTTCGCCGGCATTGAGCGCTGCGCAGGTCACGCGCGACGCCGCCTTCATGATGTAGGTATAGCCCGCCATCCGCGCGAGCGCCTCGCCGACACCGTGAAACTTACCGATCGGCAGCTTGAACTGGCGCCGAATGCGTGCGTACGCGCCAGAGGCATAAACGGCAGCCATGGACGCGCCGAGCGCATTGCTCGGCAGCACGATGCCGCGGCCGACCGCGAGCAATTCGACGAGCATGCGCCAGCCCTGACCGGCCATCTCCGGGCCGCCGATAATGTGATCGATCGGCACGAAGACGTCTTTACCCTGGGTTGGGCCGTTCTGGAACGGAATGTTGATCGGAAAATGGCGGCGGCCGATCCGAATCCCTGGCAGATTTGTCGGCACCAGCGCAGCCGTTATGCCGCGGTACTCATCGTCACCGATTAGATGCTCGGGGTCATAGAGCTTGAACGCGAGACCCAGCACAGTCGCAATCGGGGCCAAGGTTATGTAGCGCTTGTCCCAGTTCAGCCGAATTCCGATAACGTCCTTACCGTCAAACTCGCCGCGGCAGACGATGCCAGTATCGACGATCGCGGTCGCGTCCGACCCGGCGCGCGATGAGGTTAGCGCGAAGCACGGGATTTCCTCGGAGCTTGCCAGACCCGGAAGCCAACGCTGCTTCTGCTCCTCGGTGCCATAATTCAGCAATAGCTCGCCTGGACCCAGGGAGTTCGGCACACCTATCGTCGAGGCGGCCGTCGCGTTACGCGACGCGATCTTGGTCAACACGATCGAGTTGGCCAGGGGGCTGAAGCCTAAACCGCCGTATTCCTTCGGAATTATCATCGCGAAAAAGCGATGCTTCTTGATGAATGCCCATACCCTTTCAGGCATATCGACGAGTTCGTGGGTAATCTCCCAGTCGTCCAGCATCCGGCAGAGCTCCTCGGTGGGCCCGTCCAGAAACGCCTGCTCCTGGGTCGTGAGCCGCGGGGCAGGCAGCCCTCGCAGCACCTTCCAATCCGGCATACCCGAGAACAGCTCGCCTTCCCACCAGACCGTCCCGGCCTCGAGCGCGTCCTTTTCCGTTCGGGACAGCGGCGGCAGCATTTGCCTGAAGACGTCGAGCAACGGACCCGTGACATAGTCGCGTCGGATCGACTCGACATTGAGCAACGCCAGCGGCACGAACAGCAGCCAGAGGAGAATCGGCCAGACGACGTCGTTGCTCAGGACGGTATACGCGAGCAGTGCGACGCCGAGCACCGCCGTTGAGGTCTTTAGATCGACGCGGCGATAAGCGACAGTAACGCCAGCGCCGAGGACGATTAGAAGCCAGAACCAGCTTTCCACGACCTACCTCCCTGTGCGCCTAGGGTCTCATCTCGACGAACGTCTATAACAGATCGGCGACTCCCGCGCGCTCCTCGCGGAGCTCGGCATCGGTCGCTTCGAGCATGCTGCGGTCGAAATCGCTGATCTCTAAACCTTTAACGACGGAGTATGCTCCGCCCTTGCAGGTTACCGGATAGGAATAAACAACACCCTCGGAGATCCCGTAGCTACCGTCCGAGGCGACGCCCATGCTGACCCAATCGCCGTCGGCAGTACCGTTGACCCAGTCGTGCATGTGGTCGATGGCTGCGGACGCAGCCGAGGCGGCCGAGGAAGCGCCGCGCGCCTTGAGGATCGCAGCGCCGCGCTGCTGCACGGTTGGAATGAACTCTTCTCGATACCACTGCTCCGGAACCATCGGGGCGGCGGCGTTTCCGGATACCGTCGCATGGGATATGTCGGGATACTGAGTCGAGGAGTGGTTGCCCCAAATTATCATCTGCCGCACGTCCGAGACATGTGCGCTGGCTTTGGCCGCAAGCTGAGCCTTCGCCCGATTATGATCGAGCCGCGTCATCGCCGTGAAGTTTCGCGGGTCGATATCAGGTGCGTTCTCGCGCGCGATCAGAGCGTTAGTGTTTGCGGGGTTCCCTACCACGAGGACTTTGACATCGCGGGACGCTGCCGCGTTCAAGGCTTTGCCTTGTGCGGAAAAAATCTGCGCGTTTGCCACCAATAGGTCCTTGCGCTCCATGCCCAGAGCCCGCGGTCTCGCGCCGACCAAAAAGGCACAGTCGGTGTCAGCAAACCCGACCGTGGCGTCGTCAGTGACGATGACGTCGTCGAGGAGGTCAAAAGCGCAATCATCGAGCTCCATCGCGACACCTTTCAAAGCAGCCATCGCGGGTGGAATCTCGATGAGCTGCAGGGTGACTCGCCGTCCTTGGCCGAACAGCTGCCCTGATGCGATGCGAAATGCGAGTTGATAACCGATTTGGCCGGCTGCGCCGGTAATTGCCACGTGCGCTGATTTTTCTCTGGTCATGATTCGCCGAAAGCCTCTAGTCTGGATTTGGTTGGATAAGAGAGCGCGATTCTAACACGCGCCTGGCGGCAGGCCGGCTCAGAGTCGGAGTCGTGAAGTGAGGTCTTCGGGGATAGGAAAGTCGGGATGAGCCCGGCTGAGTATGGCGAGCTCGGCGCGAGCCTCCTCCGGCGCGCCAGCCTCGAGGCGCGCCAGCCTCGAGGCGCGCCCGAATACAGTCGAGCCAGCGTGCCGGTTCGCCGGCCCGAAGCGGTGCGCATGTCTGGGCTGCGTTCGCCGGCGCCGAGGGTTGCAAGTTCGCGCGGCTGGCGCCGGCGACACCTTCGCTGGCTGCCGGCAGGGGGGTCGTTTGCGACCATGGTCGACTCGAACATCGGCGCGGCTGCAGCAGGCGCGTCGGGCAGCGCGCTAAGCTCTATCGAGAGTCGCCGCATACTTGCGCAGCAAACCGCGCAGCTGATGATAGCTCAGGCCGAGAAGCTCCGCGGTCACGCGCTGATTGTGCTGGGCGCTCTCCAGAGCAGAGCGAATTAAGCCGCACTCGAACTCACGGACCGCTCCTTTGAGATCGACCGGCAAACGCGGCGTTCCGCTCGCTGACGAGCCGCTCGCTTCGCGCGGCTCGTCGGCAGTGACGGGTAGCGCTGGACTGTCTGCATACGGTGGCGTGAACGGATCGAAGACTATGTCGTTTAGCGCGGCTTCTGGGTCGGGTGTCCGATAGACACTGCGCTCGACGGCGTTTTTGAGCTCGCGAACGTTTCCGGGCCATGAGTGACGGATCAACACGGCCTGCGCCTCTGGGCTAAAGCCCGAAAAATACGGCCTCTTGAGCTCACTCGTAATGCTCAATCCGAAGTGGAACGCCAGCGCTGGTATGTCCTCGGCTCGCTCACGCAGCGGCGGAATATGAATGACGTCAAACGCCAGTCGGTCGAGCAGGTCGGCGCGGAACTCACCGCGTCGCGCGAGCTCGGGAAGATCCTCGTTGGTCACGCCGATAACGCGTGCGTTCGTGATCAAAGTCTGTGAGCTGCCGACGCGTCGGAACTCACCGTACTCGATGACCCGCAAGATCTTTTCCTGCATGCGTGGCGAGATAGTGCCAAGCTCATCGAGTATCAGCGTGCCCTCCGCGGCGTTCTCGAAGTGACCGATGTGCCTGCGTGTTGCCCCCGTGAATGCGCCGGCTTCGTGGCCAAATAGCTCGGTGTCGAGCAGAGTCTCGGTCAGTGCCGCGCAGTTGACCTTCACGAGCGGCTTGTCCCAGCGCTCGGAGAGAAAGTGCAGGCGCGATGCGATGAGCTCTTTGCCGGTGCCGCGCTCACCCATGACGAGCACGGGGCGGCTCAGCGGCGCCGCCTGAGAGACATGCTCGAGCATGGTCATGAATGCCGGTGCCTGCCCAAGGATCGGCACGGCATCGCGGGGTTCGGCGCTCATTTAGTCAAAATGGCCATCTGTGTTGACTAAAAATACTACAATATGGTTTTTTTGACCATCCTCAATGGGTAGCTAGAACCTGCGGAACTCTGCAGATTACCTATAACTATTAGAAGGTTAACAGCTCATTTCTAAGCCTGGCACGGATTATGCTTAGTGGAGATAGACTCGTTTCGCCACCCGGACCAAGCATGACTCGCCGCAGCATCTGCACCAGCCTCATCGCGACCGCCATGTCCGTATTCGCAGCCCATACGCTGAACGCCGCAGCGCACCAAACACAGCGGCAACGGTCCTGACGGTCTGCTGCCCAGGAGATCCAAACAATGGGAATTTTCTCGCGTTTCACCGATATCGTTAACTCGAATATCAATGCCATTCTGGATAAGGCAGAGGACCCGCA
>JAHEEM010000178.1:0-4650 GCA_024640695.1 Rhodospirillaceae bacterium
GCTGGACCTCAACTCTTACCTAGCCCCAAGCGAACCGCAACAGAGCCCTGACGAGACGGTGACGAAGCTCGCTCTCCACGATCTGTATTCGGAGGCGCCGCTGGATCTCGAGCCATTGCGCCGCGGCGAGCTCGCCATAAACGTAAGCATCGATGCTTTCCGCCTCGGCGAATTCTTTAGCAGTGACGTCGAGCTAGGCGTGGCACTCGAACGCGGCGCTCTGCAGATCGACGCCGGCCTCGACAGCGGACGAATCACCGCCAGCGCTAGCGTCGATGCACGTGCGGACGAGATCGGTTTGAAGGTTCGCCTCTCCGGCAATGCGGTTCCACTGGCGGTCGATAGAACGGGTACGCCTGCATCAAGCACGCCCGTCATTAACTTTGACGCCAACTTGACCGGACGCGGTACGTCCTCGCAGACTCTCGCGCAGAGCCTCGACGGCGCGCTCGAGATCTATCTTACAGGAGGGAGAATCCGCGCCGCAGGCTTCCGGTTCTTGTTCGGCTCGGTGCTCTACGAGCTACTCGAGGCCATCAATCCTTTCAAGAGTCGGCAGGACTTCGTAGACATCGACTGCGTCGGCGCATACTTCGACGTTGTCGACGGCGTGCTTTCGACAAGTAACGGGATCATTATGCAGACGCCCGAGATTCAAGTCGTCGGCGTCGGGATGGCAGGGCTCGCGGACGGAGCCCTGCAGATGCAATTCCGAACCAAGCGCCGAACCGGCATCGTCATAAGTATCGGCGGCATCGTCAACGAGTTCGTCGAACTGGCCGGCACAGTGGACGCGCCGCGCTTACAGATCAGCGCCGGCCGCGCGACGAGAAGCGGACTACTTGCAGTGGCGACCGGCGGGCTATCCTTGCTCGCGACGGATATGTTCGGCCGCCTGACCTCCGGCAACGTCTGCGCGGATCTGCCGGCCCGAGTCGGCGCCCCAGGGGCTGGCGATCATTAGCGGCCGCGTCCTGCATGGACCCGGCGGCGGGCGTTTGCTCCGCCAGGCCGACATAATGGCGCCCGCTACCGGCCAGCGATCCGGACCTATTTGAAACGGAGAAATCAGTTATGCGCTAATTGATTGTAATCATCGTCGGGTGCCTCGCTAGCGGACTGGTACCGGCCCAGACAGCAGTTGCCCCCGGCGAGCTCGAAGAGACCTTCGAGCTGATGCGTCAGCTCATGGCCGTGGAGCGCGAGACCATGATAGATGCCGAACTGCAGCTCACGGCGGCGGAGAGGGAACGTTTTTGGCCGCTGTATCAAACATACCGGGCGGAGATGGGATTCGTTCAAGATCGCTACGGAGTGCTGCTCGCGGATTTCGCCGAAAACCATGCCCGCATGGATGAGGCAACGGCAGACAGTCTGATTGACGAGTATTTTTCCATTGAACAAGCAATGCTGCAGATCCGCCAAGCGCATGTGCCTCGCTTCAGGGAAGTGCTTCCGGCTCAGAAAGTCGCTCGCTTCGTTCAAATGGAGAATAAGATAGACGGCGTTGCGCTGCTGCCATTGATCTTGGACGTCCCGCTAATCGGTGACACTCAATGAGGCCGGCAGCTTCGACGCTAGCCGAACGCCGCTCAGCAGACGCGGGCGGATCATACTGATCGAGTGAAACCAACAACCTGAGCATGAGACCTTCAAGCCCACTCGTACGCCGCTGCTGCCGGTCACTGAGATGCAGCGAGCGGACGCCACGCCGACAGACGAGCGCGCGGGTCGTCGCCTTGACGGCGCTGGCCATCGTCATGGCGCCCTCCGCAGCCGTCGCTCAAACGAAGGACCCGGCGTGGCAGTGGCGCGCGACGATCTATGGTTGGCTCCCCAGCATCAGCGGCTCAACCAATCTCCCCGCTTCCGGCGGAGGTAGCGATGTAAACGTCGACGTCGGGAACATCCTCGACGCGCTCGATTTCGTGTTCATGGGTCAGCTCGAAGCGCGCCGCGGCCGCTGGGGCACCTTCTCCGATCTGGTTTACCTCGACCTCAGCGATACCGCGTCCGGCGTGCGCTCCCTCAGCATCTCCGGCCCCGGAGGAGCCGTTACGATACCGGTGGACATAAGTTTCGAGGCCGGCCTGGGTCTCAGTGGCAACTCGTGGACGCTTGCCGGCACCTTCACATCGATCGAGCGTCAGGGCTTCGAGCTGCTCACCCTCGGCGGCGTCCGTAGCTTGCGCATCGACGCAACACTGGATTGGACGGCATCCGGCAACGTCGGGTCGCTGCCGTTGATTGCCCGATCAGGCAGCGCGTCGGCGGAGCCGCGGTACTGGGATGCGATCGTCGGCGTGCGCGGCCGCGCGATCTTGGGCGCGGGCGGGTGGTACTTACCCTTCTACGTCGACATCGGCACCGGCGACAGCGATCGCACCTGGCAAACCTCAGTCGGGATTGGCTATCGCTCGAGTTGGGGCGAAATCACGGCGGTCCACCGTCGCCTCCAGTACGACTTGGAATCAGGTTCGCCGCTCCGAGAGCTTGGCTTCAGCGGGATTGCGCTTGGCCTGAGCTGGCGCTGGTAGTTCGAGCTGGCTGGCGCGCGCCAGCCAGCTCATCGGCACATCCTTGCCGTAACGTGCTCCGGCTGACTATCGGTCGAAGAGCGCGCGAAAAGTGATGCTAAGCGCCTTGATGTTGTGCTGGGTATTGAAGCGATAGGCAAGACCCACCTGGTCCCACTCTAGAAACCAGAGCGCTAATGGCCGGTCCGCCTTGCGCAGCGCTACGCCCAGCTCCCATTCGTCCTTCACGTCGTTACGGGTTCGTCCGAACCTCTCGACCTCCTGGGCGGCGAACTCGAAATCGTGGTAACGCGTGTACGCTCCATGCCAGCGCAGATAGAGCGGATCGCCGCCCAGCGTGGCATCGCCGAAGCGTTGCTCGATCTCGAGGCCCGTCATGAATGGACTGATCGCCCCGGAAGGGCCCGACTCGGGCGTATAGCCAACGTAGAAAATGGAGTTGATCAGCGCCCAGTCGATCCTCGCCGACGGAAGCTTGTAGCGGCTCCTGAGCCCTGCCCAATAAATCCAGGAAGAGGCGCCGCCCCCGAGCGCGGTTCCCCAGCCGAGGTATGCGGCTGCCTTCAAGCTCCAACGCTTGGTGACTGGAATTTCGACTTCGATGCCCGGCACCGCACTGAGCGTGCTCAAATTCTCTATCTGAGCATTTCCGGCTATGTCGCTAAAGTCGAGCTCGTGGAGGCTACCGCTAAGCGGAAAACGCAACTCGATGCCGACGCTGCGCTTCCCGTCTGAGCCTAAACTCGCATCGCGAAGCTGCCAGCGCGGACCATAACTAAAGGCAAACGCGGTATCCTGCTCGCCAAGGTCATACCAGCCCGTGCCGAAGAAGGCTGAATAGGCCCAGTGCACGAAGTCGCCGTCGTCTGTCTGGGCCTTCGCAAACGCGCTACTGAAACTCAGGGCAACGCCAGCCAGCACCGCGCCCAGGCGGCTCAGACAGGGCACGAGGAACGCCAACCAATGATGTTCGCCACCGTTCTTTGCACGCGCATTCGCAACTATCCTAGTCTCTTTTCCGGTAGCACCAAGCCGCGTCGAGATTATGAGAACACGCTAGTTTTGCAGGCTCTGCACGGTCAGTATGGCTGCGGAGGCGCCGATCACACCTAGAAAAAACGGAGCGAACCGCGTGATGTGCCCACGCGGCAGCTCGTCTCGCAACGCAGTGATCACTATTCCGCCGCCGATGAATGCGCTCCAGAGCATAACGAAAGTGTCGAGCATCCTGGTCGACGTTCCTAGGCCCCAGCCGAGAAACAGAGCGCCGCTGAACACCCAGCGAAGCAGCGCATCGTAGCTACCAGGAGCCTTTTCTCGAATACCATGATCGACTCCCATCAAATGCACGCCGAGGACGACCGTCGCCAGAAAGTGCGACAAATGATCTGGGCGCGGCATGCCAGCGACCAAGAAGCCTATCTGCAGAGAGTAAACACCATAACCACCGATGTGCAGAAGCAAGCGGCTCTTTCGTAACTGCTCGGTCGACTCATGAGTATCGCCGACCCTCTCATCGAGCCAACCGAGCCAGAAAAAGGAGACAAGCCCGAGCAGAGCAATGAGGTAAATTTGATTACGCAGCAGCGGGTCCCAATCACTGGTCAACATAATCGCATTGAGTTTTTCTTGCGTCGCACCCAGCTTCGGCAACAAGTACACGAAGACATAAGCGAGCGCCGTGCCCGCCGAGACGCTGAGCCAGGGGCTATGCTCGCTGCGGTCCAACCAATGCCAGCGGCCGATGGTGATGTGCACTACCGACAAAGCGCACACAGCAAGAAATGAGCTGATCAGTATCATGATCAAATTACCGATAACAATCGCCGTCAATCAGTGTCGCGTAGAAATTACCCGACCACCGAAGAGGGATGTGACCCAACGCGCTCAGTTTGGCGCGTTGCTTCCAAGATTGGCGTCGAGAAACCCCCTAAAGAGGGTCGCCCAATGCTCCGCCGCGGTCCGCACGGAATCCCAGCTGGCATCCTCGTCCACCTGTTCCGTTCCTGTCGCTCGCGTCGTATCGCCGGCCCGGGCCAACGTTCTACCCGTCACAGAATCCTGGAGCTCCATCAGAAAAGTCAGCTCGCCGTTCGAGATAAGCTGCCTCAGG
>JAHEEM010000178.1:4660-6766 GCA_024640695.1 Rhodospirillaceae bacterium
GGCCGGCTCGGACGTGATCGCATAATCGTTGCCGAGCACACCGAGAAATGCTTCACGAAAATAGGCCCGCAGCCGATCGAGATCGGCCTGTGGAGGCTGGGGTGCGTCATCGGGATAGTAGATCTCCAGCGGCGTGGGCTGCAACCGACGGTATACGCTGAAATCAGCGTCGGGGCTCAAGAACACATATTCGACCTGCGCGCCCGCCGGCCGATAGAACGGCTCGACAACTGTCGTGGAAGCGCATGCGCTAAGCGCACCTAGCGCGACGAGGAGAGCAAAAAGTCGTGGTTTCACTGCTGTTACCTGCGTGTAGTCCAAGGTCTTCAGCGCGGCCCGCGCCGGCGCCCGATTGCACGAACCGTAGCTCTGCCCGGGTGCGTGCCGGTCATTCCTCTTGAATGCCGTGCATCGCCTGGACAATCCCACCGAATTCGGTTCCCCTCGAGCTGTCGCAGGCCACGTGCATCGCGGCCAAGTATACCAACTACTCATTCGTTTACTGCAGCGCCCACCCAGTGGTTTTTCGAGCGCGCGCCATGACGGTCCACGCCGGCCTCGGGGCGCAATCGTCTGCCCGACCGCAGAAAAAAGGCCGTGGGCCCTCGTCACCACTCGGCCCATCGATACAGCCCACACCGGAGACGGGGCGGCTCTCGGCCTATCCTTGCTCGACTTTCCCCGATTCCCGTAGAATCTAAATAGCTCCTTTCAACGAACTAATAAGCCTGGACGGTTATCTGCGAGGACGATTGGCTATGTTTGCTATCACACACACCTTTAAGAGATTCCCGATCCGCGCGAGCACTGCCATCGCGGCCGCCCTGCTCTGCGTCAGCATAGGCACCGCGGCACCCAAGGCTCCGCGCGTCCAGACCGGCCCGGATGCCGAGATTACCTATGACGGGCTGCATCGTGTCGACCGTACGGTCATGGATGCCGCCTGGGTCAAGCCCGATCTCGATCTGACCGGATACACGAAACTCATAGTCGCCAGCGGCGGCGTCTCGTTCCGGGACGTGCGGCCGACGAACTCCCGCAGGGCTACCGAGTTCCCGGTGCAAGAGCAGGACAAGGAGAGGTTGCGGCAAATTCTTCGGGAGGAGTTCGTCGAGGAACTCGAGAAGCTCGACCGTTATGAGTTCGTATCAGAACCCGGGCCTGACGTGCTGGTGCTCGTCGGGGCGGTGATCGATGTCGTCTCGTCTGTGCCGCCCGACAGAGCTGGCCGCGGCGGTGTCTATCTCTCCTCGGTCGGTCAGGCAACGCTCGTGATAGAGTTACGCGACTCGCAGACAAACGAGGTCCTTACAAGGGCGGCAGACCGGCGTGCCGCAGATGCGCCGTTCGCATTTGAGGCCAGTGCCCCCATGGCCTGGTCCCAGGTAAGGCGGCTGGCGAAGAGCTGGGCCGGGCTGGTGCGGCGCGGTCTTGAAGACTTCAACGGCGTTTGAAGGGGCTTGCTGATTCCTTAACGTCGCCAGCAGCGACGGCCAAGATCGGTGGACCTTGCGATCACCTCGTGTCAACCGAATCTAAGCCACGGCGCTGAGAAAAATTAAGGCCCACAACGACCACTACTGCGACTGCGGCGCAGCCGTTAGTCTCGACCGGGAGAAATCGAATGATGCGCAGAACCCCCATAGCGACAGCGTCGCTACTAGCGTGCCTCTCGATTCTTTGCGGCTGCGCTTCATCAAATCGTGTCGTGAAAATCTACGAAGACCCTGGCTTCTCCGGCGGGCCACTTGCCAACATCCTCGTGGTAGGCGCACATAAAAATGCAAATACGCGGCGCCGGTTCGAGTCGACCGTCGCCAACGCGATCCGCCCCAGCGGATCAGCTGCAAGCCCGAGCCTGAATTTCATGCGATCGACAGATCAAATCAACCGGGAGAGCCTGCTTGCCATCGTCGAGAAAGAAAATTTCGATGCCGTCCTGATCACCCGCCTCGTCGACATGCAGACGCGTGTCGAGGACCGCGAAGGTTCTTCGACCGTAGTAGCGCAACGCCGCAACGATATACCCCTCGCGGACTTTTTCCGGTACGACTATGTCGAGTACCAGGACCCGATGGAAACCACGACCGTAAGGACCGTCGTTCT
>JAHEEM010000179.1 GCA_024640695.1 Rhodospirillaceae bacterium
CAGCGGCGGCCGAGCTTGCTGACATCCCGAATTGGACACCGGCCGCATTCAGTCGGCTCGAGGACGACTGGGCGGCAGCAGCTGAGACGTCGGCTGGGTTCACGCCGACCCTCGGGCCCGACGATGTGCGCGCGATGCTTGCGGTTACGCGCGATGGCTATTGGCACTTCGAGCGCGTCCACAACCTCGTGCTCGAGCGCGGCTATGAGTGTGCGCAGTGCCACTCCTCACGCGTGCCGTTCTACGGGGCGGTGTCGAAGATGGACAAGGCCGTACAGGCGCAGGTTTGTGATGCATGTCATTTGGCGCCCGCGGGCACATTACCGGGCGCCGATATCCAACGTGCGCCTGAAACTACGCGAGATTGACGCGATTCCGGCAAGCGTCGCGTCCAACCGGCGTAACCGCCCGGCGCTTTAGTTGCTGACGAAACGGATGAACTTGGCCAGGAATTTCTCCAGACGCTGGCGCACGTCATCGTCGATAAGTCGGCCGTCCTGGTCGAAGGCCTTGCTCGCCCCTGCAACGAGGAGCCGGTCAGACCAATGGTGTGTGCCGAGCGCGCGCAGGATGGGTAGCCAAGCGTTCTGCGCGAGAACGGTACCGAATCTGCCGGGCGATGCGCCCATGATGGCGACCGGCAGCTCACCGAAGACTCTCGGAACGTCGCTTGCCGGCCGCGACAGCCAGTCGACGGCGTTCTTGAGCACGCCGGGAATCGAGTTGTTGTACTCCGGGGTGCTGATGATGAGGCCGTCGGCGCCTGCGATTGCATCCTTCAAGGCCGCGACGGGATCGGGAATTCCGTTGGCCGCCTCCTCGTCGCCATTGTAGAGCCCAATCTCGGCAATCGATTCGATCCTGAGCTCGGCGCCGTTGGGCAGCAACTCCGCTGCCGCGCGTAACAGACTCGAGTTGAAGGACTGCTTGCGCAAGCTGCCGGAAATGCCGATGAGTCTCGTCATGCGTAGTCCCAGGACCGCCGTTCAGCGGCGCTCAGTTGAATGGCTTTGCGCGCGAAGCGGTCACTGTCCGAGGCCTTGCAGGCGCTCGCGCAGCAGATCCTGCAGCTCGTTGCGAATTCGTCCGCGAACGAGCTCGGCGTAGTCGGGCTGGATGTCCGGCACGAGTATCGTTCCAGTCACGCGCACGGGAATCGAGTCGCCGATGAGTGCGTCCATGCTAGCGCATTGATCGATGTCGACACTGCCGGTCAGCGTGGCGATGAGATCATAGTTGATGTCACGGCTCACGAGATCCGATTGGCCCTTGCCACTGACGGCCATAAACGTGGTTGTCGCCTCGAGATCTTCGGTCCGGGCAATGCCTTCGTTGACCTGGGCGCTGCCGCGTAGGAGCTGATAGCGGGTGATCGGCTCGGCCGCGGCCGCCGGGCGCGGCAGCTGCTGAGTCGCGTTGTAAGCGGAGCATAGCGAACGGCCGAGATCGAATCCGCGCAATAGCCCCTCGCGCACCGAGAAGGAGACGCGTCCCTCGGACCCGTCGAGCACCGTGCTCAATTGCTCACCGTTACCCGCCAAGCTCAAGTCGAAACTGCCAGACCCTGTCATGTTTGCCTCGCCATATAGGTCTACCAGCAGGGGCTCGAGCTGAATCGTCGTCGCAGTGCCGTCGAGCGCCAGACGCGGCTGCTCGCCGCGCGCGTCCAGCTCGACCCGGCCTTCGAAACTGCCGCCATAAAGCGCCGCGCGGGCGGAGTCGACCACGCCGAGGCCGTTGCCGACGTCGAGCTCTGCGGTGACGTTTTGGAGGCTCAAGCCCGCGATATGCAGATCGCCGATGGAGACCTCCCCGTCCAGCTGCAGCGTGTTCAAGGGCTCGGTCGGTAGCGTGACGTCGGCGGCCACGGGCGCCACGCCTTCGGGTGGCGGCTCGGTGGCCGGCGCCATGTAGCGGTCTGCATCGATCCGGTCGACCGCAAGCTCGAAGCTGTACTCTGCCGGCTCCGAGAAGCCGACCGTAAGCTCGCCTGTGATCGTGCTGTCGTCGAGCACGAGCCGAAGGTCGCGCGCGACCATGCGCGATGCGCTGCCCTCGAGTTGCGCCGACGCGCGAGCACGCTTGAACGTAGCGGGATCCATGCGTGCCGGTAGCGGTTGGTCGAAGCGCGCAAGCAGATTTTCCGGATCGAAGGTCATGAGCTCGATGCGGCCTGCCCAGCTTGGGGAATCGGACAGGCTCGCGACCCGCAGATCCCCCTGCAAATCCAGGCCGGCAGCTTTGGCGGCAAGCTCGGTCAGCTCGAGCGTGCCCGCGTCGGGCACATATGTGAACCCCGTGCTTAATGAAAGTTCGCCGAGCGCGGTCGGCGGCAGCGCCTCAGGCAGCAGCTCGCCTACAACCGCGGCGAGCGCGACGGCGTCGAGCGCCGGGATCGTAATCCGGCCGTCGTAGCGTTGACCTGCGTCGCGCCGATGGACCGTCCCGCTGAGATGCGTGCCGAGTGCGGCGAGGTCGAGATCTTGAAGCGAGATCTGCTGGGTGGCCGGCGCATAGCTCACACGGCCTGATGCGCTCACCGCACCGAGCGCGGCCACGTCGATGCGCTCTACCGACGCGGGTGGCAGCAGACTCAGCGCTTGCGCTGGATCGAAGGAGTCCGTCGCGAACCGGCCGCTGGCGGAGCCGTCTGCATTGGCCGTCAACTCGCCGCTAAGGGCGACGCCGAGCGCGCGCGCGGTCAGGTCTGTCAGCGCCGCCTCACGGGTCAGCGGGTGCACGTTGAACGCCGACTCGAGGCTCAGATTGCCCAGGCCTCTGCGCGTGTCTGCATCGAGCTCGATGCCGAGCGTCTCGATGAGCTCCGCGAGTGGTTGGTCGGCGACCCGCACCGAGCCACGCAGTTCGGGCTCGGTGAACAGCTCGCTGCCACTGAGCTCCCAGCGCGCCACGATGCCGGCGATGTTGGTAGCGAGATCGTCGATGCGGACGCTGCCGCTGTCTCGCGCGAGCAGCGCGGACGACCAGTCAATTTGAACCTCGGCCTGCTGCGGCCCGACGGGCGGCTCGACGATCATCGCGGTGACGCTGCCGCGCGTGAGCTGGACCGCGTCATCCGTCAGCCCGACGCGGACGTTATCGACCTCAAGTGAACCGGCGGCACGCTCATTGCCGCGGCCATCGGCCAGATTGAATGCTATGCGCAGGCTGCGGGTTTCCAAATTGGTACTCTCGGGGTCGAGCGAGACGGTCCCCGATGCGCTGATCTGTGCGCTGAGCTGCGGCTCGACGCTGACGAGGCGAAAGCTAATTTCGCCGTCGATAGGCTGGCCGGGCGAGATCGCGCTGGTTTCTGCGGCAAGCTCCGAGATCACGTAGCGAACCTCGGACGTGTTCGTGCGCCAAAATACCAGGCCGTCGTTGATGTCGATACCGGCGATATTGAGTGACTGCAGCAGTGGCTCGCCAGGCTCGGCTGAGGTATCGGCGGTCGCAGCGCCGCCGCCTTCGGCCATCAGGTCGCTCCAGTTGGTGACGCCTTGCGCGTCCGTCGCGAGATTGAGCTCCAGGCCATCGAGGCGCACGGTGCTGATCTCGACTTGTCGCCTGAGCAGCGGCAGGAGCTGCACGCTCACGGTTATCCGGTCTATCGATGCGAACGCGTCCTCGCCGAAACCCGGCGCGTTGCCGAGCCTCAGGTTGCCGGTCGTGACGCCGAGCCATGGGAAGAATGTGAGCTCGAGATCGTCCTCGATCACGAGTTCACGGCCGGTCCGCTCGCTGACCCAGTCGGCGATATAGCCTTTGTAGTCGTTCGGGTCGAAGGTCAGCCAGAGGGCGACCGCGGCGACGATTGCCAGCGTGAAGATCACTCCGAATGCGATACCGACGATTTTGACTATCTTCATAACGATACGCCGCTCATGGGGGATTTATTAAGAAAGTCTCTGGGGTTCGCTTTGACGCGCGGCTCAATCGACGGTTCAAAAATTCTACGCTGCTGCTCGCAGCGTGTATATCTTGCCGCGACGATGGTTTGGCGAGATGGGTCGGCGAAAAAGTACAGCAAAAAGGGCTAGACTGCAGTGATCGGCGGTAACCAGGTGGCTTCCATGCAGAATGACCCGCTGCATTTTATGACCGTGGTCGAAGCGGGGGCCGCCCTGCGTTGCGGCGCGACGTCCTCTGCCCAGCTGACGGACGCGATGCTCGAACGGATTGCGAGTCTCGACGGCGCGCTCAATGCATACATTACCGTGACGGCGGATCTCGCTCGCGCGCAGGCGCACCAAGCCGATGCCGAGCTCCGCGCGGGCCGGGATCGTGGCCCGCTGCATGGTATTCCCGTGGCGATCAAAGACCTGATCGCGACAAGGGGTATACGCACGACGGCGGGCAGTCGCGTGTACGAGGACTGGGTTCCCGAGGAGGATGCTGCCGTCATCCTCAAGCTCGCCGAGGCCGGTGCTGTCATGCTCGGTAAGACCGGCTTGCACGAGCTCGCCTTTGGCTCGACATCGGTGAACCCGTTCTTCGGCGCGATTGCGAACCCATGGAAGCTCGATCACCATCCCGGCGGCTCGAGCGGCGGCTCCGCAGTCGCGGTTGCTGCCGGCATGGCGTATGCGGCTATCGGCACAGACACGGGTTGCTCGATTCGCCAACCCGCGCAATGTTGCGGGATCGTCGGCCACAAGCCGACTTTCGGACTCGTGAGCAAAACCGGGGTGCTTCCGCTGGTAAGCAGCATGGATCACGTTGGACCGCTAACGCGTTGCGTGCACGATGCCGGCATCGTGCTGCAGGCGATCGCAGGTCCCGACCCTAAGGATCCGTATTGCGTGGATCGACCGGTACCAGACTTTTGCGCGCAGCTCGGCAGGTCTATCGAAGGATCCGTCATTGGTGTGCCGCGGCGGTTCTTTTTCGAGGGCGGCGATCCGGAGGTCGTCGAGATCGTGAGCGCATCACTGGAGGTGTTCGAGTACCTTGGCGCGCAGCTACTCGACGTCGAGATTGCCGAGATCGAGCGGGCCTATCGCGCCGGCGACGTGACTTTCGTCGAGATCGTTGAAGCCAACGGCGCGGCCATGCGCCGTGATCCGAGCAAATTCAGCGATGCGTTTCGTCAGCGCTACGATATGATGGCGCGCAACACGGCGGACGATTACGCCGAGGCGCAACGCTTCAGGCAGTGGTTCCGCGAGCAAGTCGCTTCGCTGATGACCGGCTGTGACGTCCTCGCGATGCCGACCTCGACTGTCGCCGCGGCACCGATCCAGCGTCAGCCAGCGGAGCATGCCGTCGAGCGACGCAAGAATGCGAGTATTTTTAACTTTACCGGCCAGCCCGCGATCTCGATTCCGTGCGGTTTCTCGCGCAGCGGGCTGCCCGTCGGGCTCATGCTCGCCGGCCGCCCCTTCGAGGACGCAACTGTATTGCAGCTGGCTGCCGCGTTCGAACGCGCGACCGTGTGGCACGAGCGCCATCCGCGCATCTGAGCGACGCGCCGGGTCGTTCGAGCCAAGTGCCGGATAGACTTTTTCACGTATACTGCTCCGGGTCGCGCGATCGCGGCTACGCTACGCACGGATCCGCTAGATGACGACCCTCAACGAAACTAGACCGACTCACCGACGGGCGCCGGGCTGGACGGTTATCGGCCTGCTTGCGTGCGTTGCAGCCGGTTGCAGCGAAGCGCCGCTCGGTCCGCTCACAGTCACCGAGCTGGCGACACCGGCGGGTGAATTCAGTGGGCAGGCGCATCTGGCGGCTGCCCCCGACGGCACGGCCGTGCTGAGCTGGCTGGAGCCGACGACCGGCGACGGCATGGGGCTCAAATATACCGTGCTGGCGGCGGGCACCGACACATGGACGCCGCCCATGCAACTGGCCGAGGGCGAAAACTGGTTCGTCAACTGGGCCGATTTCCCGTCCATCGTGCCGATGAGCGCTTCCCTCTGGGCAGCCCACTGGCTCGTGTATCAGGAAGACTTCGAGGGTTACGACATCGTCGTCGCGATCTCGTCCGATGCCGGCAGCACCTGGGGAGAGCCATTTCTGCTCAATGCCGACGGCACGCCGACCGAGCACGGTTTCGTGACGCTGTTCCCGCTCGGTGAGGACATCGGCGCGGTTTGGCTGGACGGTCGCAACATGATCGTGGACGGCGAGTTCACCTACGAGAGCCCGGCGGGCGACATGCTCGGCACGAGTTTGCGCTATGCGCGTTTTGATCGGGACGGTGGGCGCATTTCGGATGCGGAGATCGACAACCTCGTCTGCGATTGCTGTCAGCCAGATATCGCACACAGCGGTGACGGTCCGATCCTGATTTACCGCGACCGCACGACCGAGGAAGTGCGCGATATCGTTGTTCGTCGAATGACCGCTGGCGAGTGGCAGTCGGCGCAGCCGCTGCCGGCTGATAACTGGGTAATCGAGGCCTGCCCGATCAACGGCCCGGCGATTGCGGCTGACGGCGAGGACGTTGCAGCAGCGTGGTTCAGCGCCGTCGATGAGCGGCCCGTCGTGCACTACGCACGCTCCGCCGACGGCGGCGCGAGCTTCGGAGATTCGATTGAGATCGATGCCGCCGGTAGCTTCGGCTACGTCGACGTCGAGTTGCTTGCTAATGGCGATGCCGTCGTGAGCTGGCTCAGAAGCAGCGGCGAGAATCTCTCGTTTGCGACCCGGCGGGTGTCTCCATCAGGTGAGCTGAGCGCGGTCGAGCCGGTCGCGCTCGTCGATTTATCGCGACCGCTTGATTTCCCGCAGATGGTCAGCGCTGGCGATCG
>JAHEEM010000180.1 GCA_024640695.1 Rhodospirillaceae bacterium
AGCGCCGCCTGCGTGTCAACATCGACGCGGTCGGCTGGAGCTGCGTTGGTCTCGTTGCCGTGCTTTTATTGATCCTGCGTTTCACCTGACCTCGATCCGCGTCATGCGCGAGGCTCGACTGCAGGTCGTTCGGAGTTGGTTGCGAGACTGTCTAATCGCGCTGTGTTTCGTGCTCTTCGTGTTGCTTGGCAGCGGTTGTGCGAGCACGCTCGTCGATTATTCCGCAGCCGTTCACGTCGTGCAGCCGGGCGAGACTTTGTCTTCCATCGCTTGGCGTCATGGCCTCGATTATCGTCAGCTCGCGCGCTGGAACGGCTTGGCCAATCCGGATCTGCTGTTCGTCGGTCAACGGCTGCGGTTGCGGCCCGGTTCCGCTGCCGCAGCGCCTGCGACCGCGAGCCGGCCCGCGGCTAGGTCGCCGGCCTCGCGGCCAGCGACGCCCGCGCAAACACAGCCACTACCGGCCCCGCCGCAGGTGCCTCCGCCGCGCTGGTCATGGCCGGCTCAGGGGCCTTTGCTGAGCCGATTTGGCGCCAAGGAGGGCCTGTCGAACGGTATCGCGATCAGCGGCCAGGTCGGCCAAGACATCCGCGCCGCAGCGGCGGGCCGTGTCGTTTACGCAGGCAGCGGCTTGCAGGCTTACGGACAGCTCGTGATCATCAATCACAACGACAGCTTCCTCAGCGCCTATGGGTACAACGAGCAACTCGTCGTGAGCCAGGGCGATGAGGTCCAGGCGGGCCAGGTGATCGCCAAGATGGGTCTCGGGCCTGAGCGGCGGCCGCAACTGCACTTTGAGATACGCCAGAATGGTGCGCCGGTAGATCCGCTGCTACATCTGCCGCGTTAGCCGGGCGCGAACAGCGCTGCGACGACGCGCCGGTACTCGTGGGCGAGAACGTTGTAAGTGCGGCACGCTGCGGGCGTATCCATGATCTCCACACCGATACCGCGCTCACCCAAGAGCCGCATCAAATTCTCTTCAGGCAGCACGAGCTGTGCGCCGGTGCCGACTAGAATGATTTCCGGCCGCAATGCAACAGCGGATTCGAGGTGGTCGACCGCCAGAGCCGCAGGGGTATCCACACCCCAGTCTCGGATGATAGTTTCCGGGCTGATGATCACGTGCCCCAGCAACCACTCCTCGCCGACCAAAATTCCACCTTTCTTCCAGGCAGCGATCAGGTTGACGCTGGAGTTCTCCTTGCTCAACAACATGATGTGCTCGAGGTATTCGAATCCGTGCGGAGATTATACGCCGTCCGCGCCTTGTGCTGGGCAGAGGTCGCACGGGTGCGCTTGATCGGCCAGCGGCAGCCCATGGCCGGCGCGGAAGACTGGCCGTGGCCGGAAGACTGCCACCCTGTCCTGCGCCAGATCTATGCACGCCGCGGCATCGGCTCGCCGAGCGAGCTGGAGCTTACTTTGAAGCGCTTGCGACCCGTCGGCGAGTTTGCCTCGGCCGAGCGTGCCGTCGAGCTCCTGCTAGAGTATCGCAACGAGCGCATCGTCATTTTCGGTGATTTTGATGCCGACGGCGCAACGAGCACGGCGCTGATGATGCTGTGCCTCAAGGATCTCGGTTTCACCGACGTCGGCTTCTTCATTCCGGACCGGTTCGAGCTCGGTTATGGGCTGACGCCCGAAGCCGTGGAGCGCCTTCGCGAGCGCGATCCCAGGCTCATCGTGACTGTCGACAACGGCATATCGAGCGTCGCGGGCGTCGCGCTTGCCAGGACCTACGGCATGGATGTGCTCATCACGGACCATCACTTGCCGGGTGAGGTGCTTCCCGAGGCCCGCGCGATCGTGAATCCGAACCTGCCCGGAGATAGTTTTGCCGGCAAGCACCTCGCCGGTGTCGGCGTTGCGTTCTATGTGCTGGCTGCCCTCGGCCGCGCGCTCGGCAACGCCGGCGCCGTCGCGCGCTATGTTGACCTCGTCGCGCTCGGCACGATGGCCGACGTCGTGCATCTGGACCATTCCAATAGGATCCTGATCCATGAAGGCTTGCGCCGAATCCGCGCGGGTCGCTGCCGCCCGGGATTGCGCGCGCTGTGTCAGGTCAGCGGTGTTGCGCTGCGCGATCTGCGCAGCTCGTCGCTTAGCTTCCAGATCGCACCCCGCCTCAATGCGGCGGGCCGTCTCGACGACATGGCAATCGGGGTTCGCTGCCTGCTTAGCGAGTCGGAGGACGAGGCTTTGCGGCTTGCGTCTGCGCTCGATGAGTTCAATCGCGAACGCCGCAAGATCGAGGCGCAGATGCGGATCGAGGCGCTCGAGCTGGTTGCCGCCGAGGATACCGTCGACGCAACGACTCTACCTCCGGTCATCTGCTTGTTTCGCGACGACTGGCACGAAGGCATCGTCGGTCTGGTGGCCTCGCGAATCAAGGACCGTCATCATCGCCCTGTCGTGGCCTTCGCTCGCGCGGCAGACGGCATGCTCAAGGGCTCGGCACGCTCGATCCGCGGTCTCAACATTCGCGATGCTCTAGCGGAGGTCGATGCTGAGCAGCCCGGCCTGATTGTGCGTTACGGCGGGCATGCAATGGCTGCGGGGCTCACGCTTGCGGAGAACGGGCTCGAAGAGTTTTCTGCGGCGCTGCAACGCGTCGGCGGACGGCGCCTGAGCCCAGATCTGCTTCAAGGTCAGATACTCACCGATGGAAGCCTCGCCTCCGAGTACCGGACGATCGAGGTCGCCAACCTCCTTCACGCAGCCGGCCCTTGGGGGCAGGGGTTTCCCGAGCCGTCCTTCGACGGCTTGTTCGTCGTCGCCGAGCGGAGAGTCGTCGGTCAATCGCACCTGAAACTGAAGCTACGCGAGCCTGCGACTGACGCGTCGGTGAGCGCAATCGCATTCAATCAGGGCGATTTTGATTGCGCTGCGGGTGACGTGCTGCGGTTAGTGTATCGCCTGGATGTCGATGACTATGGTGCGAGGCCGGCCGTGCAGCTCATCGTCGAGCATCTGCAGCCCGAGCCTGCGGCGCCGCCCACTTGAAACTGCCCGCATCGGACTGATTGCGTTATCATGCGCCGCCACGCGCGGTTAAGCGTGCGAATCAATCGATGAGCCGAGGAACACCAGTGGAGCACGGCCAGCTAGCCACGAAGATTACCGACCTGAGCGAGCGTTGTGCGGCGCTGAGGGGGTATCTTTGACTACGACCTCAAGCTGGAGCGCCTCGAGGAAGTGCAGCGCGAGCTCGAAGACCCAAGCGTGTGGAAGAACCAGGAACGCGCGCAGGCCTTAGGCAAGGAGCGCGCGACGCTCGAGAGCGTCGTCTGGACGCTCGACAAGCTGACCCGCAGCCTCGACGATGCGCGTGAGCTTTACGCGTTGGCCGCCGAGGACGATGACGAGGGCACGCTTATCGACATCACTGCCGATCTCGGGCAACTCGAGACTCAAGTCAGTCGGCTCGAGTTCCGGCGCATGTTTTGCGGCGAGATGGATAGCCACAACGCCTTTCTTGACGTCCAAGCTGGATCTGGCGGCACCGAGGCGCAGGACTGGGCCGATATGCTGCTGCGAATGTATCTGCGGTGGGGAGAGTCGAAGGGTTTCGATACCGAGTTGCTCGAGGTGTCGCCGGGCGAAGTTGCCGGCATCAAGAGCGCGACGATCCATTTCGTAGGTGAGCATGCGTTCGGTTGGCTGCGTACTGAGACGGGCGTGCACCGGCTCGTTCGTAAATCGCCCTTTGACTCGGGCCACAGGCGGCATACTTCATTCGCCGCGGTGTTCGTATCTCCGGAGATCGACGAGGACATCGAGATCGAGATCGACCCGAGCGATCTGCGGGTCGACGTCTATCGTGCGAGCGGCGCCGGAGGGCAGCACGTCAACAAGACCGAGTCGGCAGTCAGGATTACGCATATGCCGAGCGGCATCGTCGTGCAGTGCCAGAATGATCGCTCCCAGCACAAGAACCGCGCGACGGCGATGGCGCAGCTCAGAGCCAAGCTCTACGAGCGCGAGCAGCAGCTTCGCCGCGAGCAGGCCGAAGTCATCGAGGAGGGCAAGTCCGATATCGGTTGGGGCAGTCAGATTCGCTCATATGTGCTCGATCAGTCGCGGGTAAAGGACTTGCGTACCGGCATCGAGAGCGGCAATCCGACCGCGATTCTCAACGGCGACCTCGACGAATTTCTCGAAGAAAGCTTGAAGCAGGGACTGTAGCAGTATGGACGAACGCACCGAGCAAGACGAAAACCGGCTCATCACCGAGCGCCGCGAGAAGCTCGGTAAGCTGCGAACTGCCGGCATTGCCTTCCCGAACGATTTTCGGCGCGATGCCGTTGCCGGCGAGTTGCATGCTGCCTATGACGAGCACACCAACGAATCCTTGGAGGCGGAGGGTCGTGTCGTGCATGTGGCCGGGCGGATGATGTCCAAGCGGGTTATGGGCAAGGTCAGCTTCGCCAATATCCAGGACCGCTCCGGTCAGATTCAGCTGTTCATCGAGCGCGATCGGATATCGCCAGAGGTTTACCAGGAGTTCAAGGGCTGGGATCTCGGCGACATCGTCGGCGCATCCGGGGTGCTGTTCAAGACCAAGACCGGCGAGCTGTCCGTGCGCCTCGACAAGCTGCGCTTGCTCGTCAAGTCCTTGCGTCCGATGCCCGAGAAATGGCACGGCATCACCGATCATGAGCTCAGGCTCCGGCAACGCTATGTCGATCTGATCGTCAACGAGCAGTCGCGAAAAATTTTTGCGATGCGCACGGAGCTGATCCGGTTCCTGCGCTCATTTTTAGATGCGCTCGACTTCACCGAGGTCGAGACGCCGATGATGCATCCTATTCCGGGTGGGGCGATCGCACGTCCCTTTGTCACGCACCATAATGCGCTCGGCATGGACATGTACCTGAGAATTGCGCCGGAGTTGTATCTGAAGCGGCTGCTCGTCGGTGGAATAGAGCGCGTCTATGAGATCAACCGCAGTTTCCGCAATGAAGGGCTATCGACGCAGCACAATCCTGAGTTCACGATGCTCGAGCTCTACCAAGCCTATGGCCGGCCCGAGGACCTCATCCACATCACGCAGACTCTGATCCGCGAGTCGGCTCGAACCCTGTTGGGCCGAGCGGTCATTGACTATCAGGGCAAGCAGTACGATCTCGAGCAACCATTTGCGGTGACCACGATAGAGGCGGCACTGCGAGAGCGAATCAGCGGCCTCGACGACGCGACCATTCGCGATGATGAGGCTCTGCGCGGACTTTGCAGGCAGCAAGGCATCGAGGTGAAGCCGGAGTACCGGGCCGGCAAGCTGCAGATCGAGCTGTTCGAAAAACTCGTCGAGAAGGAGCTCGAGGGGCCCATATTCATGACTCAATATCCGGCCGAGGTCTCGCCGCTTGCGCGCGCGAACGACGCAGACCCGTTCGTGACCGATCGCTTCGAGCTGTTCATCGCCGGTCGCGAGATCGCCAACGGCTTTGCCGAGCTCAATGATCCCGAGGACCAGGCAGCGCGCTTTCATGCGCAGGCCCAGGCCAAGGCCGACGGCGACGAGGAGGCGATGTTTTTCGATGCCGACTACATCCGCGCCCTCGAATACGGGATGCCGCCCGCAGCGGGCCTGGGTATCGGTATTGACCGGCTCGTGATGCTGCTGACCGATTCCTCCTCGATCCGCGACGTCCTGCTGTTTCCTCAGATGAAACCTGAAGGCGACTGAGCGTATTGGGTGCGCAGTGAGCTGCGCGCGTCACATCGGCGATTCAAGCCGCCGCGATTCCTGGAATCGGGTACGGTAGCGCGGCAAGGTGTAGAGGCGTGTTCGGCGCTGTCTCACAGATCAGCGTGTCAAGCCTTGCCTCGAGCTGAATCACCGCCAACAGCTCGAAGCCTCGCTTCGCAGCAGCGGCCCGCACGACGATCCCAGCCGCTTCCCCGGACGCATCGAGCAGCCGCGATCCGGCTACGAGTGGGTCGAGCGCTGCCTCGGCCGTGAAGTGCAGCATCCGTCGTTTGACACGACCGAGGTTCTGCGTGCGCGCGATGATCTCTTGGCCCGGATAGCAGCCTTTGTCGAATGCGATGCCACCGAGCAGGTCGAGGTTGAGCATCTGCGGCAGGAACAGGCCGCGTAGCGCTGCGCTGACGATCGGCAGACCGAGGCGAATCTCCGCGAGCTCGGCGTCCGCGGAGGTGGCTGTGGTCAGTTCTGTGGTGAGCTGTTCGAGCTGCGGGGCGGGTGCAATGAGGTAAGTAAGCCCGGGACCGACTCGCACCCAGACGATGCCCTCGCGCTCTGCGCTAGAGCCCGACTCGGTGCCGAGATCGATGCGCTGCTCCCGCAGCCAGCCGGCACAGTCACCTACAATCGCGACGGCTGCGTCTTGTGGTGCCGTGACTTCCAATCGGACCTGCGCGCGGAGCACGTAGCGGTCCAATGCCTCGACGACGTCGGCCGCGATGCTCGCGTGGGTCAGTAGCAGGAAGCCGTCGGTCTGCCGCAGCACGCGAAACAGTGCCTGCACGCGGCCCTTGGCGTCGTGCCAAGCGGCAAGTGGGGCGTGCCGGCTGCCGAGCGCAGGCGGTATCTGGCTGAGCTGGGCGGCCAGATAGTCCTCTGCATCCGTGCCGACGACTGTGATCGATGCGAGGCTCGGCATGGGGGCCAGTTGGCAGGGCCGCTGGGACATGGGCTACAAGTGGACTTGAGTCATGAAGAGGAGCTTAGCAACCTTTCTATCAGCTTCGGCGCTGCCGTCAAGGGCTGATTGCCGGGGTGCGTAGCA
>JAHEEM010000181.1 GCA_024640695.1 Rhodospirillaceae bacterium
GTTTGGAGCGCACAGCCGACGGTGAACAGCCAACTCGTTTCGGAAGCTCTCGGCCACTTTTGTCCCTTCCGTTCAGTTAATGCACAACTCCTCTTCCACGTACCGCAAGAAATTCGCCGTCAATGAGTCTCGAAGCGGCGTCTCCACGTTTGCTGAGCGCGCGCGCGTAAATTGCATGCAAATACTTCTCTCAAATCGCTCTCGTTCCGAGTCACCGAGCAGTCCGTATTGGTCAGAGTAGTACGCGCTCTCATATAGACGAAAAATCGTCAATACAGCTAAGTTCAGCCGCATGCGGTCGTCCCCGTCCAATTCCGCCGCCTCTCCCAGAATAAAGGCTCCCCACACTCTTACGCTGTCTGGGTCAGTCATTACCTCGGTCTGAAATCGATTCATGCCGTCCAGGACGTCCGTGTATGCGGCAGCGCGCAGGACGTTCGTATTCTCACGAATCCCGAGAATCAGAAAAACGAGAGTAATGACGACAGCAGCACCCGAGACAATCTCAGCAACGAGCGCCCAGTTTTCGAGCTTCATTTGCTCCCCCGGATATTCTTCTTTGTGTATGGAGCATTATGCCGAGGCGAATCAGCTCAGGAAACGAAGGTCCCGCTAGGGTCGAAGGCCGACCATATGCCTGCTGCCCCTGAACGGCAAGTTTTCGGCGCTAACGAGACTGTTAATCGACTGCTCGGGAGGTCTCAGTCCGGCCAGAAGCGGCCGCTGGCAAGCAGCTGAATGGCCCCACGCACCCTACACACACGCTGAATCAGCGTCGTCGCGAAAGAGATAAGTGTCTACGGGCGAACTAACGCGCATCAGATCATCGATGTATGCCTGGAAGCTGGCGCTGAACCAATCGCGCCTCTGTGTCCACCACTCTCTTACACCCGGGTACGTAGTTGTCTCGTACAACAGCGAGTTAAACCCTGACCAGGTATCCGCATCTATAGCGGCTTGACCGGCCAGCCGATGCATTTCCTGCAACTGATAATACGTAGACATATAAAACGCACTGAATCGAAGGCGCTCAGAGCCGCTCAGCGAACCGTAGTTCTGGGCACCGCGGACATAGATACAGGCAACCTCGGCGTTGTCCGTAAGTCGCTCCAGACTTGCGATGTAGTTGCTCACTACAGATTGCGTCGTGGATTCTCTCTGCGCGACATTACCCTGTCGAACCTGTATGGCAAGGACGATAATGCTCACGACCACCGCCGCGTTTGCGAGCAACTGAATCGTATACCCGAGGTCGATCTTTTTCATTCTTGTTCTCGAACCGACTGAATCCGTAGATTGTAGCTGTTATGTGAACGGCAGAAACGGGTCGATAGCCGACCTTACGGCGAACTAGTGCTAACGTCTACTTTTCCCAACAGCGGACATTTATACGCCCGGGTCTAATGTCCGCCTTCGGCCAGAATTGGTCACGCCGGATTCGACACGCTTCCGAGCAGCAAAATCGTCATCGCCATAAGGAAGATGTGAGCTCCCAGGCCCCAATACCAGGCAGGGTGGACCTTCCCGCGATTGACCTTATCGAATATCATGCACGCGCCGATCATCAGCAGGACCCCCTGGCCGAAAATCGTCGCGTTTTCCGTTAAGCGCTCGCCAATACGCAGCCAGCCCAGCAGGATCAGGATCGCCGTAGCTGATAGCATCAGCCTGCGGTGCCAATCGGTGCGCTTTGCAATGAGTATGGCGACCACCACCATGACAGCAAAAACCAGCACACGCATCGCGCTCGGGACTAATAGCAGGCCGGTCCTGGGATCGAGGAAGCTGTCGGTCTTGTCCATATAGATGAACATTGGAACAGTGGTTGCCACCAGCAGAGGAGCGAATACGAAACCCAGTTTGCCGAGCTTGCGGTGCAACGTGACATCGCCTCTCCAGACCAGGCAGTTCTGCACCACGTAGAGACCGATCCACCCCATCATGGATATTCCATGTACATGCAAGTACCAGGGGGCCTTGGTAAAGCTCGACATTCCGACGGCGACTCTCCCGCCGAATCCGGCAAGCACTACCGCGAGGACGCAAAGCGCCATAATGAAGAAGAACAGTCGTTCGCGCTGTTCAGCGACTGCAAGTGGGACAGGATTGGTTGCCAACCGAACTTCCGCTTTGGGTCGATAGTGGTGAGTCAGAGCATACCCCCTGAATGTCCGCTTTTTCCGATTCCGGTCATTCAACGCCCATTTTCTCCCGACGGCTGACGGCCACTCTAAGACGTACGGACCACCCGCTCGATCACTTCGCCGGCGCGAGCCGCTGCAGCTCCTCGAACCAGTTCTGCACGATAACGATCTCGCGGATGCTTTGCTCGGTGTGCCGGATCATCACGAAGCGCTTGCCGTCGGGGAGGATGTCGTAGTCGGGCCCACCGTTATTGCCGGGTAGATAGACCTCGGTGACGCCAGTGGCGAGCGAGTGCGTGAGCTCGAACAGAGCCGTCGGCTTGCCGAGCTCGAGACCGCTACCGTTCGGCGTCAGCGTTACTGCCATCAGCTTCAATACGCCGCCGTCCTGCCCCGCAAAGTAGAGGTTCGTGCCGTCGGGACTGAACAGCGGCTCGCTGCCCCCCGCCGCAGATACCGCCAGGCGTTCGCCCGCTGGATAACGCTGGAGGTAAACCTCCATCCTTCCCGACTCGTCGGACTGATACGCGAGCCAACGGCCATCCGGCGAGAACCGCGGGCTGTACTCGGAGGCGTCGCTGCCGAGCAGCGTGCTCGCCGTGGGCGTGTCGCCCGTGGCGACGATGCCGATGTCGTGCCGATCGCCGTTCTGAGCCGTGTACGCCAGCCGCGCCCCATCGGGCGCCCACGCCATGTTGCGAAAGAACCCGCCATCCCCCGGCACGGGCAACACCGGCTGCTCGCCGCCGGCCAGCGTGCGCACGCTGATGCCTCCGGGGCGAGCCGCCACGGCCATCGAACGGCCGTCGGGGTGCCATGCAAGACCCGCGATGCTCCCCTCCTGGCCTAGTCTCAAGCTACTGCCGCGTGCGAGCTCGTAGACGCGAACCTCGCTCTTCAGCCCGTTCTGGGCGATGAAGGCAATCGAGCGCCCGTCGGGCGACGCGCGTGGTAGCTCGTAGTTGCCCGAGGGAACGTCGAGCGGCTCGAACGAGCCGTCCATCGTCACGAGCCCCATCTCATCACCCACCGCTTCCGCGGGCAGATAGGCGAGCGACCCGTTGCCAGATACCGCCAGCTGAGCGGTTGGAGAAACCCGTCCCGGGTCGTCGAACCGCACGTTGTCGGTTATCGACACCGCCGACCCCGTGAGGGCCAGGCGCTGCGTGTCGAACGGAGCGACGAGCACCGCGTCGCCGCGCTGAAAGAGCAGTCGCCCGTCGTTTAGCACGATGGGGATGCGTCCATCATCGACGACCACCCTGCGTTCTCCGGTGTCGAGCAGCAACGCCTCGATGCGTTGGCTACCGCCGTCGAGCCCCACGTGAAAGAGCACGGCTCGGCGCCCCGGCACGAGCGTCGGTGCATTGTGGAACCGCTCGCCACCACCCGAGTCGAGCGTCGTGAGGTCGGTCACCGCGCCCCCGTCGGCGGACACCCGCCGCAGCCCACCCGTCGTGGCGCTGAAGATGATCGTGCCGTCGTCGGGCCACACGGCAAAAGCCCAACGCGCGCCGTTGATGTTCTCCGCCAACGTGAGCGGATTGCCCCCGGCGAGCGAGACCTTCTTCAGCTCCCCGGCGTTGGTGAAGAAACCGACCCACTGCCCATCCGGCGAGAAGAACGGTTGACGCGCGTCCGTCGTGCCCGGCAGGTCGCGCACGGCCAGCTCGCCGAGCGTCCGCAGCTCGAGCTGCGTGTGCCGCTGCCCGGCCGGTGCGTCTCGATTCGACGTGACGTACGCGACTCGAGTTCCGTCGGGCGAGATCGCCAGCGCACGCGCCGGCGTGCCACCGATGTCCACGGACCGATCCGCGGGAACGACGACCGACAGCCGTTGCGGTTCGAGCGGCGCGCCTGGCCCATTCGGCTTCAGCGTCCACGCGGAGAGCCCGGCGAGCACCGCTGTTACGACCACTGCGGCCGCGAGCGGCCAGGCACGCGCCGAGGCCGGACGTGCCTCCGCAGCCGCGATCAGCGTGCCGCGCGGATCGGCCAACACCTTCTCGATGTCCACGCGCACGTCGGCCATGCTGTGGTAACGGTTGCGCGGCTTTTTGTCGAGGCACCGCTCGAGCATCTGCCGGATACGCGGGTGCAGGTTCTTCGGCAGCCGGCTCCAGTCGGGCTCCGTGCGCAACACGTCGGCCAGAACGTGCGGCACCGACTCGCCGCTGAACAGCGGCATGCCCGTCAGCATCTCGTACAGCACCACGCCGAACGCCCAGATGTCGGCGCGCTGATCCGTGGCTTGGCCGCTCGCCTGCTCCGGGCTCATGTAGCCCGCGGTACCCAGGATCAAGCCCTGCTGCGTCATCGCCACCGACAGCGCGGGCGAGTGCGCCGGGCTCGCTTCGCTCGGATTGCCGGAGAACGCCTTCGCGAGACCGAAGTCGAGCACCTTCACCACGCCGTCGAGCGTGATCATCAAGTTCGCCGGCTTCAGGTCGCGGTGCACCACGCCCTTCTCGTGCGCGGCCTCGAGCGCCTGCGCCATCTGCAACGCAAGGCGCAGCGCCTCTTCTACCGGCAGGGGGCCCGCCTCGAGCTTGTGATCGAGCGTCTCGCCCTCGATTAGCTCCATCGCGATGTAGAGCGTGCCCTCGTGCTCGTCGAAGCCGTAGATCGCGCCGATGTGCGCATGGTTCAGCGCCGCCAGCAGCTTCGCTTCGCGCTCGAAGCGAGCGAGCCGATCCTTGTCGCCGGCGAGCGCCGCCGGCAGCGTCTTGATCGCGACCTCGCGGCCGAGCTTGGTGTCGGTGGCGCGGTACACCTCGCCCATGCCGCCCGAGCCGAGCGAGCCGGTGATCTCATACGAGCCGAGGCGCGCGCCGATCGCCAAAGTCATCTTCAGTTGGAGCCCCCGCTCAGACCCGTTCGGGCCGGCCTGTTGTCTATTCTCGACCGGACTCTACTCGATAGAGTGGGCCCTGCAGGATCACGCCGACGGCAGAGACGGGTCGTCTCGAGACCTTATGCCCCTAAAGCTCAAACGGCAAGTTCTGGGGTACTCGGGACGCCCGAACGCCCAAGCCATCCGACCGGGTACGGCCACAAGCCGACGCTCATGGAGAACCGACTACGGAATCGCTTCGAGTTCCTTCCAGAATCCTACCAGAGGCGCAGACTCGATCAGTTCGTTGACCGTCGCCACAAAGTCAGGATCAAATGAGAACGCGCATATCGACCATATGGACCGTGCTCGCTGCGATCCCAGAACGAACACGATCACGTTTTGAAAGGTCTTCCACGTGACTTCATCCAAGACGCCCGCCTTGTACTGAAAGTACTCGTGTTCTCGTGCGCGCATAGAGGCGATGATGAAGAAGGCCAGCCGCGCTTTCTCTTCGCTATCAATGGGATCCTTCGAGGATTGTGCATGAACGAGCTGCGGATGCTCTATGAACTGGTAAATATTGTTTTGATCAGTATTTAACTGCGCCTGCCGCGCTTCCGAAATTAACAGGTCTTTACCCTGTTTAACTTGCATCGAGAGATAAACGAGCGTCGCTACGACAACTATTACGCCGACAATCTGCGCTAAGTAAGCCAAGGATTCCAACATCACCATCCCCTCTCGCATTCGAGTGTTAGGGATGATTCTCCGCACTATTTAGAAAAATGCGAGTGTCGGATTCGGGTTGAATTTACCTCGCCTGCCCAACGATTCCAATGACCGACCGCTTTCAGGCGAGATTCCACCGTTAATCGATGTTAACGGAAGCGGTATCGGGGAATGTCGGCTTTCGGAAAGGTCTGGGGCGGTCGCGTCAGGCTGAACGCCCAGGATTCAGCAGTGTCAAAGCGGCCAACTGCAGTCACTCGTTCTCCGCGTAAGCTCATTCCCTGCCGGCAGCTTGGTTAACGGCTGCAACAAAGCCCGGATCGAGTGTGTGTGAACTGTCTTCCCACCACGACCGCGCATCCGGGGCAGTGTTTAGCATGTCGGACACCGGGTTTATGTAGCTCTGCCAAGCAGCCTGATCGAGGATTCCGTTCTGATACTGGAACCATGCGAACTCGCGGATTCGGAAAAAGGCTGTGAAGAAATTCGTGCGGTTGCCGTTTGGGGCACGAGCGTATGCAGCGAGCATGAGATTCACGTCGGCCGTCATGGTCGTGGCACGAGAGTTCGCAATCAGTGCGCTGTTCGTCTGCGCTGTTTGCAGTGCCATTTCTCGTGTTTGCATCGTCAGAAAAGCCAGCGTGACCACAATGGCCAGCGAACTGACGATTTCCGCGATAGCGGCCAACTTGTCCAATTTCATACGGGATCTCCGAAATTGATCGTGCTTGCCGGAGCATTATGCCTGTGGACGATGCCGACCTTGTCCATGCCCGCTATGGCCGAGACGAGTTAAAGAGCCGACGCTTAACGCTCACAGGCGCATGTCGGAGTGCGGCCAGAAACGGCCTGTCGCTAACGCCCAGCAATGCTTTCGTCGACGAATCTAATGAAATCGTTTGAGAAGCGTCTTTGAAATTCGTCGTCACTCCAGAACCTGGCGAATCCGGGATATGACGAGAAAACCGCCCGCCA
>JAHEEM010000182.1:0-1716 GCA_024640695.1 Rhodospirillaceae bacterium
TGTATCGAAAGGCCGCAAACCAGGCAGATTGTCGCTCGGCGTTGCGCCGTTCAGATTGATCGTCATGCGTTGACCGGCCGCGTAGTAAGGATGGATGAGCCGATCGACGGGAACGTCGACGAAGTCGGGATCGCCGAGCAGCTCAGCACGATCCCGGTACGCGCGCCGCATGACCTCGACGAGCACGTGGGCGCGGCGAACGTCGTCGAAGGTCTCCAGATCGAAGCCCTCGAGCATGTTGAGCATATTGAGCAGTGCAACACCACCGGATGAAGGCGGCGGCGCCGTCGTGATCTCGACACCGTGATAGGTTCCCGACAGCGGCGCCCGCTCGACGACCTCGTAACCTGCAAGATCCTCGAGTGTCCAAATGCCGCCGCCCGTCTTCACACCCGCAACGAGCCGCTGCGCAAGAGGCCCGGCGTAAAAGCCCGCAGCGCCGTCGCGTGCGAGAAACTCGAGCGTCTGCGCGAGATCCTCCTGGACGACGCGGTCTCCGGTGCTCGGAAGCGTCCCGCCCGGCAGGAATATAGTCCGAGCGGCCGCGTTCATCGACGGCGCGCGGCGCTGCAGGCGCGCGACGTAACCGGACTGCGCGACGAAGCCCTCGCGCGCATAGCGTATTGCCGGCTGTAATGACTCGGCCAACGACAACCTGCCGTAATGTCGCGCCACGTGAGCGAGCCCTGCGGGTAAGCCTGGAATTCCGGCTGCGAGCGCACCGTCACGTGATGCGCCCGCGATCGGCTCACCGGTCGCATCGAGATACATGTCCCGATCCGCGTTTCCGGGCGCAACCTCGCGCGCATCGATCATGACCTCGAACCCATCCTCCGCGCGACGCAACAAGAAGAATGCGCCCCCTCCGATGCCCGAGCCGTACGGTTCGACGACGCTGAGCGCTGCGCTGACGGCTACCGCGGCATCGAACGCATTTCCGCCTGCCTCGAGCACCTCGAGGCCAGCGGCGCTCGCCAGCGGATGGGCACTGGCCACGGCGCCGCGCTGCGGCGCGCGCTGCGCGACGAGCGGCAGCGACACTGCCACGAGTGCAATAACAGTCAAGCCGCGCAGCACGGGTCTCACTTCCGATCCCCGAACTTGGCCGTCAGCGCCGCTGCGACCTCTGGATGCACGAACGACGACACATCGCCGCCGAGCTGAGCAATCTCCCGGACGAGACTGGAAGAAACGAAGGTGAAATGCTCGGTCGGTGTCAGAAACACGGTTTCGACACGCTCGGTGAGATTGCGGTTCATCGTCGCAAGCTGAAACTCGTATTCGAAATCCGAGACGGCCCTCAAGCCCCGGATGATGATCTGCAAGCCCTGCTGCTCAGCAAAATCGACGGTCAAACCATCGTAACCCGTGACCGACACACCAGGAATGTCACTGAGCACGCTACTCGCGAGCGCCACGCGCTCATCGAGTGTAAATAACGGCGATTTCCCAGGGCTTGCAGCCACTGCTACCACGACACGGTTGAAAAGCTTACTGGCCCGACGCACGAGATCCTCGTGTCCCCGTGTCAGCGGATTGAACGTGCCGGGATAGGCAGCACCTATGCTCTGGGCCATGGGTAAATCTCGGGCTATGGAGTCCTTATTCTAGCCCGGATATCCAATTTCTGGGGTCAGAGTAAAAACGCGGTCGGAGTGGGCCGAGTTTTTACTCTGACCCCAGAAATTGCGATACCTCTCCTTCACGGAAGATTTA
>JAHEEM010000182.1:1752-6671 GCA_024640695.1 Rhodospirillaceae bacterium
GAGGCATCGTGCACGTGCCTTTGCCTCAAGCTCAGCGTAAGACGAAGCGCTCCGGTAATTGCGCACGTGACGAAAGCGAACACGTCCGGAGGATCGCGGCCGATGCCGCTGTGAGCGTCACGACCGCTGAAATCGCAGCAACCCGAATGCCACGGCGGCGGCCCGGCTCTGTTTCACGAGACTGCTGCCGGGCAGCGCTGCAGCGAGCTCATCCAGTGGCTCGGGCGAGTCGGGTCCGTACGGGCGCTCGACGTAGATATGGGCCGAATCGGCGAGCCACGGATCGAGTTGGGCAAGCAGGGGTTCGAGCGGCTCGGCATAGGGTGGATCCAGAAACGCCAGGTCGAAGGATTGCCCAGGAGGCTTACCCAGCATCGCACGCGCATCGGACTTGATGATCTTGGCGTTCCCGGCGTCGAGTTCGCTGACGATGGACCGCAATGCCTGGCTGAGCACTGCATCCCGCTCGACGAGCCACACCTCGCGCGCGCCGCGCGATAGTGCTTCCAGGCCCAGAGCCCCCGTGCCGGCAAACAGATCGAGACAGGTTGCACCGACGACCGTATCGGTAAGCCAATTGAATACGGTCTCGCGCACGCGGTCGGGTGTCGGACGCACTGCAGTTCCGCGCGGAATCGCCAGGCGCCGACCACGCCACTGCCCTGCGATGATTCGCACCGAACGACGATGGTTAGCGCGCGGGTTCTGCATGCCGTTAGCCTACCCCAGGGAACGTTGAGGTCACCAAGACCGCGGGTATACTACCCGGCACGCTGAGCCGACGCGCTAGCTGGTCACTAACCCGATAAACGGACATGCCGCCGGCCGAGCGCCGCCGGCCCGCTCGATCTCAATGCACGACGCCTGCCCAGACTCGACGATCGCCGTCTCACGCCATGACGGACGCGTTGCCCATGCCGTTTAGCGGCGCCGTGTCCAAGCTCAGGTCCCGGCTGAGCAAGGGGAGTGCCTGGCTCACGCAGGACTTGCTCGGTCTGCGCGCCCGGCGTTGGGACGAGGTTGCGCTCGAGGAACTCGAAACGCACTTACTGACGGCAGATGTCGGTGTCGACGCCACGGAGTGGCTCATCGAACGGCTGCGAAATCCCTCACGCGAGGAAGCCGCGCTCGAACCGGTCGAGGCCCTCGAGAACGCTATTGTCGAGCTCCTGCGTCCCGTCGAGCAGCCGCTGGAACTATCCGCCCCGACGCGCCCGTTCGTCATTCTGGTCGTCGGCGTGAACGGCACGGGAAAAACGACATCGATCGGCAAACTCGCAACGCGATGCACGGCAACCGGGCTCTCTGTCATGCTCGCTGCCGGCGACACCTTTCGCGCGGCAGCCGTCGAGCAGCTCAGCATATGGGCGGAGCGTTGCGGCGCATCGCTGATGGCACAGGAGTCCGGCGCGGATCCGGCCGCTGTCGTCCACGATGCGTTGAGCTCCGCAAAGAGCAAAGGCGTCGATGTGCTGATCGCCGATACGGCCGGGCGACTGCACACGGCCAGCGGTCTTATGGACGAGCTCAAGAAGATCAACCGCGTTATCGGGCGCTTCGACGACTCCGCGCCCCACGAGACATTGCTGATTCTCGACGCGAGCCAAGGTCAGAACGCGCTCGCGCAGGCCCAGGAGTTCAATAAGGCACTCGGCGTCACAGGACTCGTGATCACCAAGCTCGACGGCACTGCAAAGGGCGGCATCTTGTTGGCCGTCGCGCGCCAGCTCGGAATTCCCGTGCGTTTCCTCGCGGTGGGCGAACAGGCCGAAGACCTGATCCCGTTCGATGCGGCCGAGTTCGCGGCCGCTCTGCTGCAGAGCGAAGATCGATGATCCGATTCGAGAACGTACACAAGCGCTACCCGAGCGGCCGCGACGCGTTATCGGGTGTCAGCTTCGAGATGCAGCGGGGCGAGATGGCTTTTCTGACGGGTCCCTCGGGCGCCGGCAAGAGCACGCTGCTCAAGCTCATCGCCCTCATCGAGCGACCGACGCGAGGTACGGTTCTCGTCGACAACAAGAACGCCTCGCGCGTTCGACGCAGGCAGATCCCGTATTTTCGGCGCCGGATCGGCGTCGTCTTTCAGGACCACAAGCTGCTTAACGATCGAACGATTTTCGACAATGTCGCACTGCCGCTCGTCATCTGCGCACTGCGGCGCAAAGAGATCCAGCGACGCGTCCGCGCAGCACTCGATCAAGTCGGATTGCTCGGTCGTGAGATGAACTCTCCATTGACGCTGTCTGCCGGAGAGCAGCAGCGTGTCGGCATCGCACGCGCCGTCGCGAGCCGGCCCGATCTCGTGATCGCCGACGAGCCGACAGGCAATCTCGATCCCGCGCTCTCTCTGGAAATCATGCAGCTGTTCGAGCGATTCAACAAAGTCGGTGTCACGATGCTGATCGCGACACACGATCTCGAGCTGCTCGACCGGCTCGATCACCGTCGGCTGCGCCTCGACGCTGGCAAGATTGCAAAGGCGCCGACCGATGTTTAGGCGCATAAACCACTATTTCTCTCTGCACGCGCAGAACTTCGTCGGTGCCTTCGGTGGGCTCCTGCGTCAACCTATCGGCAGCGCAATGACGGTTATCGTCATTGCCATCGCCCTCGCTTTACCCGCAGGGCTACGCGTGCTGTTGAATAATTTCGACATGCTCAGTGGGTCATGGGCCGGCGCAATCGACTTCTCGGTCTACCTCGCACTGGATGTCGAAGAGTCCCGCGCGCGCGAGCTCGCCATAGAGCTGGAGGGACGTGGTGACGTTACGCAGGTCGTCTTTTTGCCGCGCGATGCCGCGCTCGAGGATTTTCAAAGCTACTCGGGATTCGGCGCAGCGCTCGACGCTCTCGAGGAGAACCCGCTGCCCCACACGCTCGTCGTGCGCCCGGCCGGCGACTCTCGCGAGCAGATCGAGGCTCTGGCCGCTGATCTCAACGCGCTCATTGAGACTGATCTGGTTCAAGTGGATACGGCCTGGGTCGAACGAATGCGCGCCATGCTTCTACTCATCGCGCGCACCGTTGATCTCGCGACCGTGCTGCTGGCCCTCGCCGTCGTGCTCGTCATCGGAAACACGATCCGACTCGAGATCAACAACCGGCGTACGGAGATCGAAGTCGTCAAGCTCGTCGGCGGCAGCGACGCATTCATTCGGCGGCCGTTTCTCTATATGGGCCTGTGCTACGGGTTGAGCGGCGGGTTGCTCGCGATGGTGACGATCATCCTGAGCTTGCTCACGCTCGCTGGACCCACGCGGGCACTTGCAGGGCTCTATGGGTCGAGCTTCGAGCTGCAGGGCCTTACGCCCGAGCAAGCGCTCTGGTTGCTCGGAGCCGGTGCGTTGCTAGGCTGGGCCGGTGCCGGGGTCGCCACGGCGCGCCATCTCAGGGCCATAGAGCCAACCTAAGCTATTGTTTTATTTATATATTATTTATCGACACTTGGGGAACTCCAAAGTGTCTTAGCACTCTAATCTACCGAGTGCTAAAATGCTTGCCATCTAAAGGGAGATTCAACGACGTGACTACCGGTGCCATCGTTCTGCGAGATCGCGAGCTCATGCTCAATGGGCCCGTCGGTAGCATGGATCAATACATCCAGGCCATATCGGCAATCCCGGTCCTCGACGCTGCTGAAGAGGCCGCGCTGGCGACGAGGCTTCGCGAGCACGATGACCTCGATGCCGCGCAGCGGCTCGTGCTTTCGCATTTGCGTTTCGTCGTGCACATTGCGCGCGGCTATGTCGGCTATGGCCTGCAGCTCACCGACCTGATCCAGGAAGGCAACGTCGGCCTGATGAAGGCCGTTCGACGATTCGACCCCAGCGTCGGCGTGCGTCTCGTCTCGTTCGCGGTGCATTGGATTCGCGCCGAGATTCACGAGTACGTGCTGCGGAACTGGCGTCTCGTCAAGGTTGCGACGACGAAAGCGCAGCGCAAGCTGTTCTTCAATCTGCGCAAGTCCAAGAAACACCTCGGCTGGCTCTCGGCGGATGAAACGGCGGCCGTGGCAGAGGACCTGGGTGTCTCGGCGAAAGAAGTCACTGAGATGGAGCGGCGGCTTTCGGGCTATGACGTCTCGTTCGACCCCGATCCGAGCGACGACGAGTCGTACGCGCCGACAGCCTACCTACCCAGTCCCGATAGCGATCCCGCCCAGCTCGTCGAGTCTGCGGATTGGGAAAATGATGCCCGCGACAGACTTACGCTGGCCATGAACGAGCTCGACGATCGCAGCCGCAGTATCGTCGCGCGCCGCTGGCTCGCAGAGAAAAAAGCGACACTGCATGAGCTAGCTGCCGAGTACGGCGTCTCGGCAGAACGAATCCGTCAGGTCGAGTCCGCGGCAATCTCCAAGCTCAAGAAGAGCATGGTTGCCGCCTAGTCGAGGTCTAATTCCGGCCGGCGGCGAGCGCTCGCTTCTACCCCAACGTCAACGGAACTAACGTCAGCTCGACGCGGCGGTTGAGCTGACGGCCCGCATTCGTCGAATTATCCGCGATTGGCCAGTCCTCACCCATACCGATCTGAATGATGCGGTCCGGTAACACCTGGCGAGAGATCAGATACGCAGAGACGCTGGCAGCGCGGCGCTCCGACAAACGCTGGTTATACTCATCCGTACCCGTGCTGTCCGTATGCCCGGCCACCTCGATGACGGTCTGGTCGAACTCTGCGACGACGAGGCCAACGGAATCGAGCACAGCGAAGAACCCTGCATTGAGGTCCGCGCTGTTCGTCGCGAACGTGATATTGCCAGGCATGTTGAGTGTGATGTTGTCGCCGATACGCGTGACGCTGACGCCCGTGCCCTCCAGCTGTGCCCTGAGCTGAGCCTCCTGCCTGTCCTGGTACGCGCCGACAGCACCGCCCGCAATCGCGCCGAGTCCGGCGCCGACCAACGCGCGTTTCTT
>JAHEEM010000183.1 GCA_024640695.1 Rhodospirillaceae bacterium
CATCCATGACTCGCACCGCCGCGCCCCCGTTCGTCGCGCCGAAATCTCAACACGTTTTCGGGCGAGTTACCACCACTGCCCTGAGTGTCGCGACAGTTTGCTCGCAAACTGTAAAACGCATGGATCAGTGAAAAAGACCAAACACCGATGATGGCAGTCAACGCGATCGTCGGGTCTATTATGCAAGCCGGTGTCGGCCTGGCTAAAGGCACAGCGCGGTTCGCGCCCGCTCTGCGCGCCGGAGAAACGGCCCCACGGAGGCGCCGCGTCGGCTAGTCGATCCCGAGAATCTCTTTCGCGGCCTCTAGCGTGGCCTGCGGCGTATTCAATGCGCGGTCGACAAAGGCGGCGAGGTCCGCGCCCGTCGTCGGATTGAGCTGCGCCTTGACCGTCGCTTCGAAATCTCGCGCAAACTCGGGATCGGCGACGAGATCCGCGAACGCCTGCCGCAGTACCTCGACACGTTCAGGCGGCACGCCTGGCGGGCCGAACAGGGGCCAGCCGAGTCGCGAGCCGATCTCGATAAAATCGACCATCGCCTTGTCTTCCGGGGTCGTTACGAAATCTCCGAGGTAGGGCACGCCCGGCGTGCCGAGCGGGTTGGGCGGGCCTACATAGAGCAAGTGGGCAATTCTGCCATTCGTAAGCCAGTCCGGCCGCGAGATGGCCCAATACTCCAAGCTGCTCGACTGACCGTGGACCTCATTGCGCTCCATCGCCAGCGCGACATCGTTGCTGCTCTCATAGCCAGTGATCAGTTTGAACTTAAGTCCGAGCAAAGCCTGTGCAATCGCGGGAAACTGATAGGCGGGTGAGCCACGACCCGTCGTGCCGATGAAAAGCTCTGTCTGCCTGGCCTGCTCGATCGTCGTCGCAGGTGCGGTGCTCAAGACCGAAATAATGCCCGTGTACTGCAGCGCCGAGCCGATCCAGTTGAACTCGCGCCCGTCATAGCGAGCGCGGCGTGGTTCGAGCAGTTGCGCGGTCAGAATCCCCGGCAGCGAGTAGCCGAGCGTGCTACCGTCCTTCGGCGCCGAACGATAGACGTGATTGCTCATCGTGGCGCTGCCGCCGCCTGGCATATTCACGACAATGACCGTCGGATTGCCCGGAATGTGGGATCCTAGGTACTGGCCGATGACTCGCGCGGAGATATCTGTCGCGCCGCCGGCGCCCGATCCCACCAGTATCGTTACCGTGCGATTAGCGAAAAAATCCTCTGCAGGCTGTGCGATTGCAGCACTCTGTGCGAGCACGAGAAGGACCGCAAAATGCTGTATGAGCTTGATCATGGAGTTTTCCGCCGCCGGCGCGGCTTGTTCGGCTAAAGACTAGGAAGGATAATTGCTGACCATCGGGAGTCAACTGACGCGTTTGGATCCGACTCCTCATGCACGCAAGTATTTCATATTTCACATGAGCCGCCCTCGACCATCATACCCTCAGATACGCCGCAAGAAGCGAGAGATTCTGGTCCAGAATCCTGGCTTTGCAGCGATTCCGCCAGGCGGACTGCAGCGGCGGCAAGATCAATCGACCGTGAATTGAGTCGGAATGGATATTTCAGGGCAATACCGCATAGCCATGCCGCGCGAGGCCGTATGGCAGGCTCTAATGGATCCACGGGTGCTGAGTCGCTGCGTGCCCGGCTGCGAGTCGCTCGAGCAGACTGCCCCCAACGCGTATCGAGCGCGGGTTGCACTTGTGATTGGCCCCGTGCGTGCGAAATTCGACACCGATCTGAAGCTGCTGGATCTCAATCCGCACGAATCTTACAGCCTGTCCGGCGCTGGTCGCGGCGGCCCCGTCGGTTTTGGCGAGGGTCGAGCCGATGTTCTGCTAGAGGCGGTAGATGCCGACGTCACGACGCTGAGCTACTCGGCAGGATTTCAGGTCGGAGGCCGGCTAGCGCAGCTCGGCTCGCGTCTCGTGCTGGGCACGACTCGCAAGCTCGTCGATGAATTCTTTGCCAATCTCGTCGCCGAGATGAACGTCGAGTCAGAGAAGCTCGCGACGCCGACGCTTGCAACGGTGAAGCCGGCATTACGCCACCGGGCGCGCGTTGCGAGCGGTATTGCGCTGGTGCTGCTCGCTCTACTGATCTGGTGGCTGCTTGGGCCCGGCACAGCTGCGCAAGTGCCATGAGCTTGTGTCGCGCATGAAACATAGCCTGGCCTTCACCTTGAACGGCGCCCGCGTGACGACGGAGGTCGAGCCGCAAACGCTGCTCGTGGAGCTCCTGCGTGACCAGCTTGGCCTGACTGGAACGCACGTCGGCTGCGATACGAGTCAATGCGGTTGCTGCGTCGTGCATGTCGATGGTGATGCAATCAAAAGTTGCGCCATGCTCGCTGTCGCGGCAGCGGATACCGAGGTGCTGACGATCGAAGGTCTTGCGACCGTAGATGGGCTGCATCCAATGCAAGCAGCTTTTCATGCCTGCCACGCGCTGCAGTGCGGCTACTGTACGCCGGGCATGATTATGTCCGCGCTTGCGCTTCTAAAGGACAATCCGAATCCGACTGAGTCGGAGGTCCGCGAGGGCCTCGAGGGCAATCTCTGTCGCTGCACGGGTTATCACAACATCGTAAGAGCCGTTATGGCAGCCGCAGCCCAGATGCGAGAGGGCTGAGTCATTCATCCATTCGATTATCAACGACCTGCCAGCCTCGAGGAGGCGCTCGAGCTCAAGCGCGCCGACTCGGACGCGCGCTGGCTTGCGGGCGGGATGACGTTATTGCCGTCGATGAAGCTCAGGCTGGCCGCACCGACGCGCCTCATCGATCTGGCAGATATCGGGGGTCTCAAAGGCATAACGATCCAGCCGGCCGGGATCGAGTTGGGTGGCATGACGCCGCATCGCCGTGTTGCGCAGTGCGCTGAAGTTCGCGCAGCCATTCCGGCCTTGAGCTCGCTGGCTGCCGGCATTGGTGATCTGCAGGTTCGTAATCGAGGCACGCTTGGCGGGTCAGTGGCCAATAACGATCCGGCTGCCGACTATCCAGCTGCGCTGCTTGGCCTTGCGGCCACGATTCGAACGTCGACACGCGAGATCGGCGCAGACGAGTTCTTTACGGGATTGTTCGAGACTGCGCTCGAGGACGACGAGCTGATCGTCTCCGTCCAGTTTCCCGTGCCGAAGCGCGCCGCGTACCTGAAGTTTCGGGCGCCAGGCTCACGGTACGCCTTAGTCGGGATATTAGTCGCGCAAACCAACGCAGGCGTGCGAGTCGCGGTCACCGGCGCGGGGGCCGGCGTGTATCGCGAGCCACGAATGGAAGCCGCGCTCAGCGATACGTTTCATCCGGATGCGCTCGACGGAATCGAGGTCAGCGCGGAAGGCCTGAACGCCGACATGCACGGTAGCGCCGAGTATCGTGCCCACCTCGTCGGCGTCCTGGCGCGGCGCGCAACGGCTGCCGCGCTCGAGAATGGGGGCTAGCGCGCATGACGACTCCAGGCGGCCAAGCAGATTTCCAGGCACATCTCGCGAGGCTGCGGGCGCATGGCCTGTTGCGGACGGTTGACCGGCCCATCAACAAGGACACGGAGCTGCATCCGCTCGTGCGCTGGCAATTCCAAGGCGGACTCGAGGAATCGCAGCGCACGGCCTTCCTGTTCACGCATGTGATCGACAGCAGCGGCAGGCGTTACGATATTCCCGTGGTCGTCGGCGCGTTCGCCGCCAGCGCCGAGATCTATGCGCTCGGTATGGGCGTCGGTGTGGCGGACATCGGCGCGAAGTGGCTGGCCGCTATGGCCAATCCTATCGCGCCTGTGCAAGTGCAGTCAGCGCCGTGCCATGAGGTCGTTGTCAGCGGCGACGCGTTGCGGGAGCCGGGGTGCGGTATCGACCGGTTTCCCGTGCCGGTCTCGACGCCGGGCTATGACGCTGCGCCTTACCTCGCGGCGACGGTCGTAATTACGCAAGATCCCGAGACGGGAGTGCGCAACATGGGTACCTATCGTGCTGCGCTCAAAGCATCGGATCGCCTCGGCGTCCGTATGGCAACGCGCGTAGGCGGCGCCGGCGGCTATCTGCACTGGCAGAAGTATCGCGATCGGGGTGAGCCTATGCCCTGCGCCATCATCGTCGGCGCAGGCCCGGCGATCGTATTTACCGGGCCGCAGAAGCTTCCGGTCGGGCAGGATGAGATGGGCGTTGCAGGTGCGCTTGCAGGTGCGCCGATCCGGGTCGTGAAGGCGAAAACCGTCGATCTGGATGTGCCGGCCGATGCGGAGATTGTCATCGAAGGCCTGATCGCGACTGACCTGCTCGAGCCGGAAGGCCCATTCGGCGAGAGTCACGGCCACGTGGCGCTCGAGGATTTCAACATGTCGATGCAGATCACGGCGATCACGTGCAAGCGTGAGCCCGTGTTTGCCTCGATCATCAGTCAGGTAACCCCGAGCGAGTCGAGCGTGCTCAAGCGCGTCGCCTATGAGCCGCTGTTCCTCGGCCATCTGCGCGACGAGTTGCGGATCAAGGGAATCCTCGGCGTCACGATGCATGAGGCCTTGACCAATATACGTCCCGTGATCTTTCTGCGTTTCGCTGACGAGACCTCCCGCGAGGAGGTGTGGCGAGGCCTGCACGGCGCGGCGAGCCTGCAGGCACAGTGCGGCAAGATCGTGATAGCCGTCAGCGAGGATATCGACCCACGCAATCTCGACGCCATTTTCTGGTCGATTGCCTACCGCTCGAGCCCGGCCGATGACATCCAGATCATGCGTGAGCGCAAGGTCGGTCACGGCCCTAAGTCGGGACGCGGCAAGAGTGATTCCGGCATCCTCATCGATGCGACGCGAAAACATGCCATGCCACCGCTGGCGCTGCCGACTCAGCCGTATATGGAACGCGCCAGAGCGCTCTGGGAAGAGCTCGATCTGCCGGCCTTGAGCGTCCGCGCACCGTGGCACGGTTATTCGCTCGGCGACTGGGATGGTGCTTGGGAACGTTTTGCCAAACGAGCGGTTGCCGGCCAATGGGAGGACAACGGCCGCGAGACCTACGCCCGTCGTCGCGGGGGGATTACACCGGAGACCCCGGTACGGGAGATCGAGCGCGATGACTGAGCGAGGTGGGGCCAAGTTCGACGCGGTCGATCCAGCGTTGTTCAAGTCGGTCGGAAGCCCCGTGCCGCGGCGCGAGGATTTCCGGCTGGTCACGGGCCATGGGCGATTCACCGACGATTTCACCGCGCCAGGCCAGGTGCACGCATCGATCGTGCGCTCGCCGTACCCGCACGCACGGATTAGCCGCATCGACGCGGCCTCCGCCAGACAGATGCCCGGGGTGCTTGCGGTTTATACGGGGGAGGATTGCCGTGCCGACGGTCTGGGCTGCGTGCCGCACAGCCCCGTGCCGTCGACGCGCACGGATCTCAAGCTCACGGCACCTGGCGGCGGCAAAATCTTCGTCGGCCCACACGCCGTGCTGCCGACCGACAAGGTGCGCCACGTCGGCGAAGCCGTCGCGATGGTCGTAGCCGAGACGCGCCGCGAAGCGGATGAAGCCGCGGAGAGCGTCTTCGTGGACTATGAGCCGTTGCCGTGGGTCACGAGCAGCGCGGCGGCCAGCAGTGCCGGTGCGCCCGTTGTCTGGGAGGAGGTGCCCGACAACGTCTGCGTCGACACGCACTTCGGCGACACGGCTGCGACCGACGCGGCTTTCGTGAAGGCCGCACATGTCATCGCGATGGAGTTTCCGATCCAACGCGTCACGGGCGTGCCGCTGGAGCCACGCGCCGCGCTCGGTCAATTCGACCCTGCGAGCGGGCGCTACACGCTCAATGCAGGCAGCAACGGCGCAGTACGGCACAAACAGCAGATTGCCGTCGCGCTCAACGAAGACGCTGAGAAGATCCGCATCCTATGCTTCGATGTCGGTGGCAACTTCGGCACGAAAAACCGCGTCTATGTCGAGTTCTGCCTCGTGCTGTGGGCGGCGAAAAAACTCGGCAGGCCGGTCAAGTATCTCGCGACTCGGTCCGAGTCTTTTCTGACGGATTATCAAGGACGCGATCTGTTGACCAAGGTCGAGCTCGCGTTGGCCGCCGACGGGGCATTCCTGGCCTACCGCGCATCCAACCTGAGCAACGTCGGCGCACGGATCGTATCGCTGTCGCCGCTCGGTAAAGGGACGGCGCTCGTAACAGGCGGCTACCGTGTGTCGGCCGCGGACGTGCGGGCGCGCGCCGTGTTCAGCAATACCGTGCCGACACAAGCGTATCGAAGCTCCGGACGGCCCGAGGTCGCCCACGCGCTCGAGCGGCTCATCGACACGGCTGCGCGCGATTTCGGCTTCGATCGAATTGAGCTGCGCCGCAAAAATCTCGTGACGCGCGCGGAAATGCCGTACACGAATGCCCTCGGTATCACCTACGACAGCGGCGATTACCAGAAGAACATGGATATCGCGCTGGGTCTGGCCGACTGGGAAGGCTTTGAGGCGCGCGCGCTTGCGGCGCGCGCTTGCGGCATGCGCCTGGGGCGAGGCTTTGCCAACTATGTCGAGTCATCGATAGGCGCACCGCATGAGCGTGTCGACCTGACGATATTGCCGGCCGGGCGAGTCGAGGTCGTGATCGGGAC